>JAUUYO010000006.1 GCA_030590405.1 Kangiellaceae bacterium | reverse complement strand
TATTATTTGAATGCAAATCAATTCCACCGTATAGTTTCATTCTAAGCTCCTCGAGTTGTTAGACTCTGTGTTGTTGTGAACACTTATCTTAACGCTGACTCGTAGGAGCTTTCTATATGATTATCAGGACTTATTAATATAACCAGTTACTGTTTCGGAACTTCGTTTCACTCAGTCCAAAAAGCAAAGCGTTAGCCAAATAAATTACTTACCCAAATATGCTATCTGAATTAAACAAAATATCTGAAGTAAATGAAGGCTCTATAGTCGTCTACGCTAGGCTTTGGCAATTCGAAAAATGGTTAAGGGAGATGGTTTATCTAGAGTTAAAAACAAAAAAAGGAAGGAACTGGATAAGTTTTAATAAAACAAAAGGCACATATGAGGAAGATAAAAAATTACAACACATGCCAACGTCTGACCAAAGTCCTATAACTTATTTAACGTTCCCAGACTTAACTAAATTAATAAAAAACAATTGGGCGCTATTCTCAAAATACCTTCCTAATTCTAATCAGTGGGATGCGAAATTAGAAGAAATAATAAATATAAGAAACAGAGTTGCACATTTCAGACAAGGTCATGAAGATGACCTTGATAGATTATTGCAACTAATGAGAGATGTTGATAATGGATTTTGGGTATTCTGTACAAGTTATAATAATATGCACCCCGTTCTCCCTCAGGACAGAGACCCCGTTACAAAAAAATACGTTGATTTAGACCCTTTTGCTCCCAAACAAATAAGCGGTAATGAGTGGGCAAGCTTCGGTCATGCGCCTCGCGACTTGGCTTATATCGTATCAGTCAATACAATTAGACGTGTTTGGGCAGAAGATACTGAAAAAAATGATGGTGTCCCTGGCAATATATATGATGTAAATATCTATATACGTAATGAAAGGCAATTTGATTATAATAGTTTCTTGTCGCAAACAAAATCATTGCACTCGGAGTTTATACATATATTTTTAGATACATTTTCTAATTCAATAAGAGTAACTCTGCCAGCAGTGTTGGGAAGCGAACGTGTTATAGAAATAATAGACAAACTAATAAGTACAACAAAAAACACCATTACAATAAGCCACAAAATCAATGCTGATGATCTTTCAGTTCAAAAATTATCAGAACAATGGCCAGAATATGTATTGGGGCCAAAGAATCCTTTAACATTTCTTGCTCCAGACATGCCATGTTCATTTTTTAATGTTTTGAAAAATGGCTAACAAGTGCATCAACATTGACCATTCTATACGCCGTTTCGCTGCGTTGCACAACGTACAAAATGGCAAGTTATGCTGGCGTTAGCAATAATTAAGTGAATAAAATAATAGGGAGAAAAGAAATGATCGCACCAGAAGACTTATATATAATGGATATAGGTGAATTTACTAAGAATTTATTTAGAATGGGTAATGCAACATGGCCTAAGTTTGATGAAGATAGGGCAAGAATTGATGTTGTAATAACAAAAAAAGATGGAATAGACATCGTTATCGCGAATGGTAATGGATTTTCTGCTTTTGATCATTTAACAAAGATAATGAAAAAGCCAAGAAAAAAAGTCTGGATGATTAAAGCTGGGGCTTCTATACCAAAAGAATTAAAGTTGGTTAAAGATTTACGCAAAGGTCACGAAGGTCATTATATGATTGCTCCTACAAAAAATATGTCATTAAAGAAATATTTGGGTATATTAGAAGAACTTGGTTTAGATCGTAATAAGGTTACATTGTTAACAAGTATGAGGTTATCAAATGTCGGATAAAGGAATACGACCTATAGTTAGCGAATATCATATTTTGTGGGAAGCACTTAAACATTACGAGGCGAAGCTCGATAAAATGTCATCTATGACAATTGATGAAGATCAAGAGCTTATATATGATGAAAAACTGCAAGATCTTGAAGGTGTATTGAATTCTTTAAAAATATCAGCTAAAGACGATTATGGCTTGGAATTAAAATAAATTGCTAACTAGCGCATGTTGCAGAATCAGGAAAAAAGACTCCTGCTCTGCAAATGGATACCTAAGTTGAAACTTTAGATAGCATTTGGGTTTGATTGAACTATCTGTCCAAACATGCCGCAGCAATTTCCTTTGTGAAATTAACTAAGAGCCAGTATAATACACCAAAATACCAGTCGTTACTGTATGCTACTGAATCGTCTTAAAAGCCAAAATTATTACTCCTAACTATATGATTTCTCGTAAACTATCCGTTGCCCCTATGATGGATTGGACCGATCGCCATGCCCGATATTTCCTACGCTTAATTTCTCAACATACTTTGTTATACACCGAAATGGTGACCACCGGAGCCATCCTTTATGGCGGTCGCGATAAGCTGTTGGCGTTTGATCCTACGGAAAATCCCATTGCCCTTCAATTGGGAGGAAGTGATCCAAAGGCGTTAGCGGAATGTGCAAAAATCGGTGAAGATTACGGCTACGATGAAATCAATTTAAACGTCGGTTGCCCCTCTGACAGGGTTCAGTCAGGAAGAATTGGCGCTTGTTTAATGGCAGAGCCGGAGCTTGTTGCTGAATGTTTATCGGCGATGAAGCAAACGACCTGGCTACCGGTCACGGTTAAACATCGTATCGGGATCGACGATCAGGACTCTTACGAATTTCTGCATAACTTTGTTCAAATAGTCAGCCAATCCGATTGTGATAGTTTTATCGTGCATGCCCGTAAAGCAATATTGTCAGGGTTAAGCCCCAAACAAAACAGAGATATCCCCCCGTTGCTCTATGAGCGAGTCTACCAGTTAAAACAAGATTTTCCGCATTTGGAAATTATCATCAATGGTGGAATTCGTAGTATCAGTGATTCCAGGCAATACCTTTCACAGGTTGATGGGGTTATGATAGGGCGAGAGGCATACAATAATCCTTATATTCTGGCAAAGGCGGACCAACAAATTTTTGCGTCTGACCAAGCGCCTGTCACTCGTTTGCAAGTGGCCGAACAAATGCTCCCTTATATTGATCAACACATTGCATTGGGCGGAAGGTTACAGCATATTTCGCGACATATGTTAGGACTCTTTCATGGTCAGCCAAATGGCAAACAATGGCGACGTTATTTGAGTGAAAATGCGACCAAACCGACAGCCAATAGCCAGGTTATAGTCGATGCTCTTAAACTTGTTGTGTGATACTTGAGTTGTGAACATTGTATCCTGATCCTATAGGAAAAGACCGCTCCTGCAGGTTCATATATTTAAAATTAATCGATTTGCTATGCTTTGCCAAATTCACCACTAATTAGTGTTTTTGCTCAATACCAATATTCTTAATCACCTTTCCTAAATCGAAGTCTACCATTCTGACGGCTTAAAATTACCTTTTAATTCAGCAGGTTATCGCTATTTTTGATAACTTGGCACAATATGTGAATTATCACTTAGTAATCTATTTGATTTTTTAACTAATTAAATGGTTTTCAGTCTGTGGGTATTTGCGTTTTTAAACAGATCCCAAAAATATTAAATTGAACTAAGTGAGGAACACCATGAGCGTATTTAAACGATTTTCAGATGTGTTAAATAGCAACCTTAACGCAATGTTAGATAAAGCCGAAAACCCGGAAAAATTAGTCCGAATGATCATTAGCGAAATGGAAAGTACCTTGCTCAATGTTCGTACTGAGTCAGCTAAAACCATCGCAGATAAAAAAGAGATGGAACGCCAGATCAAAAATTTTGAAGCGGAAATCGAGTCATGGCAAAAACGTGCGGAATTAGCTTTAGAAAAAGGCAGGGAAGATCTGGCCAAACAAGCACTACAAGAAAAACATCGGATCGAACAAGCGATTGAAACGCAAAGTAAAGAATTTGCAGCTTTAGAAGTCGCGCTTGAACGTCTCGACCATGACATAGCCAAGTTGCAGAGCAAATTAGATGAAGCGGTGGCAAGACGAAAAACCATTGTTGCTCGTCATGAGACCGTGAAAGCGACCATTCATATGCGTAAGCAGATTGAAACTAAAAGTATCGACGAAGCGCTTGGTCGGTTTGACCGTTTTGAAAAACGCATGGACCAAATGGAAGCAGAAGTTGAAGCTATGGATTTAGGTCGAAATGTGAGTCTAAGCCAACAAATTGATTCCTTGCAAGATGATGAAGATTTGGATAAAGAGCTTGATGCGCTCAAAGCAAAATTGAAAAAAGCTTCTTAGAAGCTTAGATTGGAACTTAGAATTGAAAATACAACACCCAAAAAAGCCTGCTTGCTTGCAGGCTGCTGGATAAATTATCAGGAGTTGATCATGAGTCGTTATCATCGTGATGAAAAAAACAATCAATATCGATACGGTAATTATGATTGTGCAGGCCGCCCTCTGGCTCGCTCGAAAATCATGGGAGTTTGCGCTGGCATGGCCAGGCAGTTTGGCTGGGACGTGACCGTGGTCAGAATTCTGGCGGTTATCGGCTTATTTACTTTTACCGCTCCAATCTTTTTAGCCTACATAATCGCTGGAGCGCTTTTTTATTAAAAGCCTTTGCCTGAACTCACTGAAAAATGCAGTTTTTAAGGTTGATTTTTAGTGTTATTTTATGATTAGCTGTTAAAATCGAAGTTAGATTTAGCTTGAGTTAAGGAAGAGGTATGCCAATTAAAAAATGGCTTGTTTGTATCGTTTGTAATTTATTGTGGCTGTCTTCAGCAAAGGGAGACAATAGCCCTTTAATGGTAACTGATGCCTACATGCCTGCGGTCCCGACCGTTAGCCGCACAGCGGCTGTCTATTTAAAGTTAGAAAATAGCTCTTCCTCAAAAATCATTTTGTCAGGCATATCTACCACTATCGCAAAACATGCCATGCTTCACCAAACAGTTGAATCCAACGATGTGGTTAAAATGAAGCACCTGTCACGTCTTGAAATTAACTCTTGGGAAAGCGTTGAATTTTCTCCAGGTGGCATGCATATAATGTTGATGGGATTACAAGCCAAGGCAATTCCGAAAACTTTTATGCTTAATTTAATTTTCGAAAATCAAACCAGTCAAGCGATAAAAATCAGCGTGCGTGCGCCGACCAATTAATAGAACAGGAGAAATACTATGTGGAAATTTGGACGTTCCAAAAATAATGCGTTTGTGGCTGAGCAAGAGTCGGCTGAAGAGTTAATCAATGAAGACACAGAAAATTCATTGCTGAAGAGAATCACTTTTGTGCTATTTTTGCTTATTTTTAGTTTTTATATTTTAGGCGTTTATTGGAGCGCCGAACCTGAATTTTTTGAAGTGAATACTCGCGACGCTTATCTTAGTCAAGGACAAGATAAAAAACTGATTGTTGGTTATACAACGTTACTAACCACTGAAAAGGTGGCGTCGACTTTACTGAACAAGAACGGCGGTTATTTGAGTAATGATATTTTACCACCTTCTGTTTTTCTCGATAACATTCCCGCCTGGGAATTTGGCGTTATCGTTCAGATCCGCGATATGGCTTCGTCACTCAGAAACGATATGAGTCGCTCTCAGTCACAATCGGTAGAAGATGATCATTTAAAAAAAGCCGAACCTTTATTTAATTATAGCCATTCAAGGTGGTTGATACCTGCGTCAGAAGGAAAGTTTCAGGAAGCGATCAACAAACTTGCTGGTTTTCGAGCTAACCTGGCGGCTTCTGGCGAGCCTAACGTGCAATTTTACGCCAGAGCGGATAATCTTAATGCTTGGTTAGATCGAGTTAATAAACGCTTAGGCAGTTTATCTCAGCGACTATCTGCATCGGTGGGGCAAGAAAGAATTAATACCGATCTGTCTGGCGACAGCGCCGCGAATCAATCAACTCGCTCGTCAAATAATATTGCGGTTAAGACCCCCTGGTTCGAAATCGATGATAATTTTTATGAGGCCAGAGGGGCTTGTTGGGCGCTAATCCACCTATTAAAAGCAGTCCAAATAGATTTTGGCCCGGTATTAGAAAAGAAAAATGCTAAAGCGAGTCTCGCCCAAATAATCAGAGAGTTAGAAGCCACTCAAGAAACAGTGTGGAGTCCGATGATATTAAATGGTAGTGGATTTGGCGGATTGGCAAATCATTCTTTGGTGATGGCTAATTATACCAGTCGTGCTAACGCCGGATTAATTGACTTGAGAGAATTATTAACTCGAGGATAGACTTTTCCAGATTGAAGAAATAATATCAAGAGTCCAAAATAAACCATTATTTTGGGCTTTTTTGTTTGACGCAGATAAACCATTTCAAGTTAATCTTCGTCTAAGAGAGTAATAGAAGAGTTTTTTAATAAAACATTTTTTAATAAAACATTTTAGGAATTGCGTTTGGGCCAAACCGCTGAGATTCTACTATCGGACGAGCAAGCTGACGTGTGGATTAAATCTGCCCAGCAGGGGGGATGTCAGTTCGTTTGAGAAGTTATACCTTTGTTACCACAAACGAATTTATTTATTTGTTAAAAGAATGACTGGCTCGGTGAGTGCGGCGGAAGAGGTTGTCCAAGAAACTTTTATTAAAACCTGGCAAAATCTGACTAGTTTTAGAGCCGAAAGCCAGTTTTATACCTGGCTTCGGACCATCGCGACAAGAATTGTGATTGACCGGTTGCGAGTCAAAAATGCTAAAGTCTGGCAACAGATGTCAGATTATGATGAAGTGCATGCTTCGCTTAACTCAAATGCTGGACAACAAAGAGATCTGGAGAAATTGATTGGTTTATTACCGGAAGGCGCTCGCAGTGTATTTGTTTTGCACGATATTGAAGGTTACAAACATGCAGAAATTGCTAAACTAACGGGCATCGCAGCAGGTACTTCGAAAGCGCAATTATTTAGAGCCAGGAAATTGTTGCGTGAAAATTTGAGTCAGGATTGAGTTTTAAAGTTCTGAATTAAATGAACAGAAGAGTGGTTATGCAAGAGGCAGATTATGAAAGAGACTGATTTTATAGATTTAAGCCAGGAAAGGGCGTTAAACGAACGGTTAACGTCATTGGCTAAAGAAGAAACCATGCCAAACGATCTCTGGCCGAATATTAAAGCGAGCATTACCACGACTGAAACAAAATATTACACCGCCAGATGGAACCCTTGGGCAATTGCCGCTAGTCTTGTCATCAGTTTAGTCTCGGTGACCTATAGTTGGAATCAGCTTCAGCAGGCTGAGTCGCTCCATGCAAAGCTTGAAAGTGCACAGAATGATAATGAGCTGACCATGCAGGCTTCAGATTATGAAGGTAGCATTCAATATCAGGTTAATCTTTTGGAGCAAGAATTTAGAGTTGCTAAAGCAGGGTTACTCTCGCAAATATCCATGAATCGTGCTCATATTGATGAACGATTATTTTCAGAAATAGAAAATCAATTGACGGATATCGAACAAGCCGTTGTGCTTTTGAAATCAGCCATCAAAGCACAGCCTGATAATAGTAACTTGCCAAGATTGTTAACCACCACCTACCAGCAAGAGTTGGCAGTACTGACTCAGTTGGCAAAATTAGATACAAGTATCTAATTACGTGTTCCAAATGGGGAACCAGCGAATGTTTTTTCGGTAGGAACTGCATCTCGCTGCGAAACGGTGCTGAAATTTTGAATTGATGTTTATATTGGCACAAATATTAATTTAATTTTTTTCGCGGCAAAGCTTGCCCCGCGAGTGCTTTGGGTGCAGAGGTGCGCTCCTACCGAGACAAGTGACAGTTTTAAATTTACCAAAGTGGATACCTACTTAAGAGCAGTTATCCAGGCGCTTAATTTGTTATAACATATTAGCTAGAAAGAACAGAGGACGATTAAATGAAATCAATCTTAGAAATGAAAACAATCCTGGTATTGGCACTTTCGATGGTTAGTATTGCTGCCATTGCTGGTGAAAAAATCGATAAAACACTTGAGGTCGCTAGAACCGGTGAGGTGGAAATTCACAATAATCGGGGGAGTATTGTTTTACAGGGCTGGGATAAAAATCAGGTGACGGTTAAAGGCGAATTAGATGATTTGACCCAAAAATTTATCTTTGTTTCAGAAGGTGATAAGACCATTATAAAAGTAGTGCTTCCGGATAGAAATACTCATTCCAGAAGTGGTAGTGGTTCTGCTCTCAAGATTTTTGTACCAATTGATGTTTCGGTACAATTTGGTGGCGTAGCAACCGATCTAAATTTCTCAAAAGTGAATGGTGGAGTGGATATCAGTTCGGTGAGTGGTTCTATTACGCTGAGTAAAATTAGTAAGCGCGCCTACATTAATAGCGTGAGTGGCAATATAAAGCTTAACGATGTTGCTGGAAGTGTTGAAGTGTCGACTGTTAGCGGTGATGTGGATGCCAAAGTTTTGGCAAAAAAGTTAATCATCAGTGGTGTCTCATCAAATATAACGGTTAAGACCGATAACATCGAATTAGCCAAACTCTCGACCGTTTCTGGCGATACTAAGCTTTATGGCCAATTAGAAAAAGATGGTGAAGTCAAGCTCGGTAATGTTTCCGGAGATAGCTATTTTTATGTCAAAGGCGATTTAAATGCTCGTGTCGACCTGGACACAGGGCCTGGTGGCAATGTTACTAATCAGTACTCTGATGATAAACCTGCGAGTTCCTTTATTGGCTCTGAAAAGTTGAAATTTACCGCTGGAAATGGCGATGGTTTAATCCGTATGTCGACGGTCAGTGGCGCAATTGGTTTAAAACGAGAAAAATAGAACCTGGGTTGATTGCCCTGTATTGCAAAATATAATCAATAAACCAAAATAAATCAGCCAAATTGATTGAATCAGGCGACCTATAGGTTACTATTGTAATAACTATTCTGGTTACAGTGCAATTAAGCTATTTGGTGAATTCTCTCTATCAGAGAGGGGGGGTTATGTTAATTTATTGCAATAATTAATCTACTGCAATAATTAGATAATATCAGGGCACATTTTAATGTCAGCTGTTTGGGAAGAAGTAAAAGGACGAAAAATCTTTAAGGCTGCAACGCTCTACGCTGCGGTGGCGTGGGGTATTATTCAGATTGCCGATATTCTTCTGCCAGTTCTTCGTTATCCGGAATGGGTGATGTCCTCAATGGTCTTGATCGCTTTTTCGGGCTTTCCGCTCGCGCTGATCCTTGGATGGATGCTGGATATTAAAAATGAACGAGCTGTGATAGGCAATGCGGAAGACTATGATGAAATAAAAAGTTCCATGAGTAGCCGATTGATTGAATTTTCGATTATTTTAGCGTTTGGCGGTGGGGCAGCTTTTCTTTATTTTAATAGTACCAATCAATCAGTTCGAGCAAATATTGAACCCCTGCCTGGTGTTCAACAATTAATGGCCCCGGTCGAAAACCAAAAAACTATTGCGGTATTACCTTTTGCCAGTTTTGGTAGTTCTCAGGAAGATGAGTATTTTGCTGACGGTTTGTCTGAAGAGCTGCTTAACGTACTGGCAAGAAATAAAAATTTACGAGTTGCTGCTCGCACTTCCTCTTTTCAATATAAAAACAAGAATATTAATGTTAAGACCATCGCAAAAGAGCTTGGGGTGCAATATATTCTGGAAGGCAGTGTCAGGCGTTCAGGCGATCTTATTCGAGTCACCGCTCAGCTGATCAAAGCCGACGAGGATGTGCATGTGTTTTCCTCTACCTGGGATAAGGACACCAGCAACATTTTTAAGGTGCAAGATGAAATTGCCCAGTCGGTTTTAGAAACACTCGAAATAACACTACTCGGTAATTCAGAGCAAAAACGCTCCAGCATAGGAACCCAGGATATTGCGGCATTTGCCGAATATTCCAGAGGTGTGGCTTTTGTTAGAAATCGCAGTGAAGAAGATTTTGTCAAAGCCATTGTTCACTTAAATAAAGCGTTGGTAATGGATGCAAATTATGCAGAAGCGAATGCGATGCTTGCACAAATCTATTTATTGCAATTGAGCTATGGTCTGGTTGAACGAGAAGTCGCCTTTAAACTGGCCAAACCCAATGTCGAAAAAGCCTTGAAATTGAATCCTGAATTACCTGAAGGGCATGCGGTTAAAGGATTATTGCTATGGCAAATAGCCAATATGAAAGAAGATATGCCAGAAGAGTCGGCAGAGGCGCTGCGACAAGCCAAGTTTCATTTGAACAAAGCGATTGAATTAAATCCATCTAACGCTGAAGCCTATATGTGGTACGGCAGCATTTTGCAAAATGAAGGGAAAATAGTTGATGGGGCAAAACTCCATAAAAAAGCATTTGAAATTGATCCTCAAGCAGCCGTGGTTGGATTTAATCGAGCAACGGATCTAGTTCGGAGCGGCAATTATGCACAAGCAATGGACGTATTTAATACAATTGTCCGTAATAACCCAAACTACGCCAATGCTTATGAAATTGCCGGTAATGTAAGCTATTCCGTTGGCCAGCTCGACCAGGCTTACAATATGTATAAAAAAATAAAGGAGCTGAGTAGCGACGACACTGGATGGCTGAGAAGTGCTAATCGGATATTAATTCCCATTGGTCAGTTTGAACGAGCTCAGCAAAATTTAGATAAGCTCAATACAATAACAAAACCTGATTACAAAGAGATGCTGTCTTATCTGCAAGCTCAGTTATGGATAGCCTCTAATAACTCTGAACCTTTCTTGCAATGGGTGCAGACATTCGATGAAAATACCACAAAATGGCGCGAGAGGTTTTTCCGTGGAGTAGCATTTTATACTCAAAAAGATTGGCGAAATGCTGGTGAAGATTTGGAGCAATCTTTTAACCTGCTAAAAAAGAATACCCCGGAGATGCGAGGAGAAATAACGATAGGTATTCAATTGTTGTTGGCAAAAACATGGAAAGAACAAGGGGATAGAATTAAGAGTGACTCTTATTTGGGGGCCGTCAATCAGGAAATTGACAAGCTGGTAAAAGAGCGTGGTTTTCAGTCTCAAATTTTGCGTTATTTGCAAGCCTCACATGCCGCGATATCTGAAAAGCCATTAGAAGCGTTAGGATTGTTACGTCAGGCGATCATGGAAGGGTTTGTTGATGTCTGGATGATTGAGGTCGATCCGACATTTGAGATCCTTCGTAGTGATCCCACTTATTTAGCTATCATGCGAGAATTTAATGCCAGAATAAATTTAATGCGGCTTAATATTGAATCTGAAGATAAGCTGGCTGTGGGTCAATGAGTTAAACACTAAGTCATCTGTCGTCGCTAGAAAAAAGCGCGAACAAAGTCATTTTCCAAACTAAAAAGCCAATTAAGGATCCTCCGGTTAAGGATCCTGAGTTGGCTTTTTTAATGAGAAATCAGAAAGTGACTCTAAAATGCAGGTTTTTCTGGTGCGTCTTCATAGCGTTTAACGCTGTCTATAATTTCTTGCTTAGCTGTTGCTGCATCTTTCCAACCATCAATGCGCACCCATTTGCCCGGCTCCAAATCTTTATAATGCTCAAAGAAGTGTTGGATCTGGTTTAGCAATAATTCAGGCATATCGCTCGTTTCTTTGATGCCCTGATAAATTGGTGACTGCTTGCGCAGTGGAACCGCAAGGATTTTTGCGTCTATGCCAGACTCATCGGTCATCATTAATACGCCAATTGGACGGCAAGTGATTACTGAACCGGCCAACAACGGAAAAGGCGTCGGTACTAATACATCCACCGGATCGCCATCGTCAGATAATGTATGTGGAACATAACCATAGTTGGTTGGATAATGCATGCAGGTCGACATAAAACGGTCGACAAAAATAGCTCCAGAATCTTTATCTACTTCATACTTTACCGGATCGGCGTGGGCAGGGATTTCAATGATGACATTGACTTCTTCTGGTAAGTCGTTTCCAGCTGGGACTTTATTTAGGCTCATAGTTTCACATTCAGGTAGTTGTTAGTAATAAAAGAGGACGAGGGCAAAATTTGGCGGGTATTATAACGATAGTGCAGTGCAAAATAAACCATCTATCAGAAATAAATAAACAGCTTATAAATCAACAAGTTAAAATAACATATTTTGGTTGATTGTCCTCCTTAGAGTTTATTGTTATACAAGGTGACGGTTTTTGATCAAGTTCTAGCTTTCTGGTTATTATTTGAGCAAATACCTTAACCTATGGCAAAGGGGAGAATAAATCATAGATGCTCCTTGTCATGTAGTTGGTCTACCTGAATAGAGGTCACGACTAAAAGTGATCGTAATAATCATTTTAATCTTGTGAGGGAAGTATGATCGAACTTGTTCAATTACCGCCAGTTCTTGGCGTTGTAGGGCTTATAGTAGCCTTTGTCATTTATCTTTTAATTATCAAATATCCTGGTGGTGATGGAAAAGCTGCAAAAATAGCCAAAGATATTCACGATGGTGCGATGGTTTTTATGCGCAAAGAATATAGTATCTTAAGTGCTTTTTTGGTGTTTATTACCCTATTACTTTTCATTGCTTTCGACACCTGGCATACCTCGGTCGCTTTTGTTGTTGGTGCGTTTAGTTCTGCGATAGCCGGATATATCGGCATGTTAACCGCGACTAAAGCGAACGTAAGAACAACCATCGCAGCGCAAGACAAAGGTGCTTCAGAAGCATTAACCGTTGCATTTTACGGCGGTTCAGTCATGGGACTTGCGGTTGCATCTATGGGATTGTTAGGTCTAGGGGGGCTTTATTATTTCTTTGGCGCTGAGCATGCCGAAGCGATCCATGGCTTTGGAATGGGGGGGTCAACGGTTGCGCTATTCTCCCGAGTTGGTGGCGGCATTTTTACTAAAAGCGCCGATGTGGGGGCTGACCTAGTGGGTAAAATTGAAGCGGGAATTCCTGAAGATGACCCACGTAATCCAGGAGTTATTGCCGATAATGTTGGTGATAATGTGGGTGATGTAGCAGGAATGGGATCTGATATTTTTGAATCATATTGCGGCGCGATGATTGCGACGATTGCGATTGCATCTACTATGAGCCTCGCCTCATTAGAATTTTTATCAAACAGCGGCAAAGAGTTCTTAATGATGTTGCCGTTGTTGCTCGCGTCAGTTGGTTTGATTTGTTCAATAATTGGTATTGTGATTGTAAAAGTTTTTGCCAGCATGGAGCCTGCTAAAGCACTGCGTTCCGGGACGTTAGGTGCGACTATTTTATTGATAGTGGCTGCATACTTTATTGTTGCTCAATTAGACCTGCATATAAATATTTGGTATTGCGTAATCGTTGGCGCTGTTGGCGGTAGCATTATTGGGCTTGTCACCGAATATTATACCGGCGGAAAACCAGTAAGAGATCTTGCAAGAGAAGGCGAAACCGGACCTGCCACTGTTATGATTAATGGTTTGGCATTAGGTATGGAGTCGGTAGTTGTTCCTGTTTTGACCATTGCAGCTATTATTTTCGCGAGTGCTGAGTTATTGGGTGACGCTGGCGTTTATGGTGTTGGTATTGCTGCTGTCGGAATGCTTGCAACGGTGGGTATCACTATGGCGATTGATGCATATGGTCCAGTGGCTGATAATGCGGGCGGCATTGCTGAAATGGCTGGCCTTGGCGAGGACGTACGAAAAATCACCGATGAATTAGACGAAGTAGGTAATACCACTGCGGCTATTGGCAAAGGTTTTGCGATCGGTGCCGCTGGGCTAGCGGCATTGGCAATTATCGCCGCATTTATTGAGATTGTTTCATCAAGAATTGATGGGTTTTCGTTAGAAATTAGTAATCCCTTAGTGCTTATGGGCATGTTTATTGGGGGGATTTTTCCTTTCCTCGTGTCTGCGATTACTATGCGCGCGGTTGGTACTGCCGCTTTTGATATGATCAAAGAGATCCGTCGCCAATTTAAAGAGATCCCGGGATTAATGGAAGGAACGGCCGATCCCGACAGTGCTAAATGTGTCGAAATTGCCACTCAAGCAGCACTAAAGAAGATGATTTTGCCTGGCGCTTTAGCAATCTTTTCTCCTGCTATTGTCGGCTTTACTTTAGGTGCCGCAGCATTAGGCGGGATGTTATCGGGCGCGCTGATTACTTGTGTATTGATGGCATTAATGATGGCAAATGCCGGTGGTGCGTGGGATAACGCTAAAAAATATGTAGAAAAAGGGAATTTAGGCGGAAAAGGTTCAGATACCCATACCGCAGTGGTGGTTGGTGACACCGTTGGTGACCCCTTTAAGGATACTTCAGGGCCTGCGATGAATATATTAATCAATGTGATGGCAATTGTTAGTTTGGTTATTGCGCCCTTATTAACTTTTTAAGTCACTGACATTTTAGCTTTTTCCTTTATAAGATTTTATATTTTATAAGTCTTCATATTGAGGAGATCAAAAAGAGCCTTTCCAGGCTCTTTTTTTTGTTTATTCTCAAAATGAGATCCTATTACGTAACTACTTTCGCAAACAGCTGAAAGTCATAAGCCTGTGTTTTTGTTAAATATTTCACAAACAACCAATTAATTTGCCATACTTACTTGTATGATTTGTAGATTGAACCTGAATATGAGGTTTATTTGTGGTTGATATTACTTGTGAAGAATTTTCTGAACTAGAAGATGAAATCAAGCAAGAGTTTTATGAAGACGTTGTGGCGGCTATTGCAGATATTAATGCGTGCGTTTCACAGTTAAAAGAGTCGGTCGATGAATCAGTTATCGACCGGATGTTTCGCGCGATTCATACTGTAAAGGGCAATTGCAATATGGTTTTTTTGACCGAGTTTGTTAACTCAGCTCATCAACTAGAAGATTTGTTTTCATCAGTTCGTTCGAAAGCCATCACCTACGATCCCGTGTACGGCCGTTTTGCAATTCAGGTAGTCAATCAAATCCAGCAACAGATACAGTCGATCATAGAAACCGGTATAGCAAACGGTGAAATCCTGATGAATGTTAAGTCGTTGATCAATCAGGTTCAGGCGACAACTGATGCAGAGCGAGTCGATATGACTGAAAAAGCGATTACTGCGATTGAAGATGGTCATTTTTCAATTGGCATGATCGTTCAGGATTCAGAAGATGGCCATGCATTTAGTTTTATGGATGCCACTGATATTGAATTTTTTGAATATATTTCCCACCGACATCAGCAAAATCAAAAGCACCATAAATTTTATAAAATTTGTTCTGTTTTGGCCAATAAACTGAATCTTATGTTGGCTCATGCGGCTGATGAGCAACAGCTACATGCGGCAATTATTTTTTTGCATTTAACTCAAAAAATCGAGCCTGATGGAACAGCCTCTGGATTAAGTATTCAGCAATGTATTATAGCATCGGGATTACTATCTAGAATGTCAGGCTGGTCTGCTGCGGCAGATCTGTGTATTCAGGCGATGGAATTTCACGACGGTTCTGGAACGCCCAAAGGACTTAAAGGCTGTGAGGTTCCTCCTGCAGCGCAGGTACTTTCTCTATCATTTGATTTTGCTTGTCAAATATTGATTGTGCCGGGGCAAAGCTATAAACAGGCGTTATTTGCGGCTGTAAAAAATATCAACAGTAAAAAGGATACTCGCTATAAAGAAAAGCTGATTCAAAGATTTAACCATTTGATTAAAACGGAGTATCTGATCAATAAAATGTTTTAACCCCTTCCTTCGTCTCCTACGTTTGTAACGTTTGAAAGACAAGTGATATAAAAACAAACCAGGAGAAAGCCATGTCAAAATTTGCATCGTTAATTTTAGCGGTATCTTTTTCATTCTTTTTATTTGTTGGAATGACCTATTTGATCAAACCAGACGAATTAGAGGTTGTGCCAACCGAACCGAGTCCACCAGTAACAATTACTTTCAAAGTGGATGATAAGAAACCCGAAACCAAAAGAAGGATCCCGCCCAAGCCGGTAGTTCAGCCCAAACCAGAACTGGTTGCCACACCAACCGACATCAACAGACCAACCCATAACAAACCTGTTTTTGAGCGTGTCGCTTTTGTTCCACATAAAGGGGGAGGGATTGTCGGGGGTTCTATTGGTGGTAGCCCGAGTGGCGATGGTGACGCACAACCGACAGTACGAATTAATCCCGCCTATCCGCGCGACGCTCAAATAAAAGGGATCGAAGGATTTGTGACGCTTCGCTTTGATATCTCTGAACTTGGCCGCCCGATAAACGTGGCCGTAGTTAAGTCTCATCCTCGCGGGGTATTCGAAAAACAAGCGCGAAAGGCACTAAGAAAATGGAAATATAAGCCGAAAATGGAAGATCAAAAGGCGGTGATCCAAACCAATCAAACGGTGACTTTGGATTTTCAATTTGAAAAAGAATCTGGTTTGCTTTAATAATTGATTTTTTCAAGTGGATTTTTGGCCGCTCATTGGTTCGAGCGGCCGGAATTTTTTTCTCGCTTAAATTTTCTCTAAACCTTAAACTTCTTCTTCAAGAGCTTTTTCACCGGCTCATTCTTTAGCACCACATACTGAGGTAAACCATTTTTAAATGGCGGGTATGATTCACCCTTAATCAAAGGTAAAAGATAATCTCGGCAAGCCTGAGTAATATGCATTCCATTGGATGAAATATAATTCTTTGGCATCATTTTTTCGACATTAGCAACTGCCGATAATTTGGCTTCGCCAATCGTCCATTTATAGCTTTTAGTCTTTTTTCTGACAATGGTTGGCATCACTGCATTTTTGCCTGCAACGGCAAATTCAACCGCTGCTTTACCCATCGCATAAGCTTGTTCAACATCGGTTTCTGAAGCAATATGTCTGGCCGCTCTTTGTAAATAATCTGCCACTGCCCAATGGTATTTATAACCCAATTCATCTTTGATCATTTGCGCCACAACCGGAGCGACGCCGCCAAGTTGTTTGTGACCAAAGGCATCTACAGAGCCTGCGTCAGCCAGGAAAGTTCCATCTTTATAAGCGGCACCTTCAGAGACAACAATCGCGCAATAACCGAATTTTTTTACGCATTGATTGACTTTTTTAAGAAATTTTTCTTTATTAAAAGCAACTTCAGGAAACAAAATGATGTGTGGCGCGTCGCCTTCTTTTTCGGCTGCCAGTCCTCCAGCCGCTGCAATCCAGCCAGCATGGCGTCCCATGACTTCCATCACAAAAACTTTGGTGGAGGTTTCAGACATTGAGGCGACATCAAATCCGGCTTCTCTGATTGACACTGCAACATATTTAGCCACGCTACCAAACCCCGGACAGTTATCAGTGATTGGTAAGTCATTATCGACGGTTTTAGGAATACCGATACAGGTGATAGGAAAGCCCATTTTTTGGCTGACTTCTGATACTTTATTGGCAGTATCCATCGAGTCGCCACCGCCGTTATAGAAAAAATAACCAATATTGTGGGCCTTAAACACTTCGATCAATCGTTCGTATTCAGCCTGGTTGTCGGCAAAACTTTTTAATTTATGACGGCATGAACCAAAAGCACCTGAAGGGGTGTGTTTTAATGCCGCGATGTCTTTTTTAGATTCTTTACTAGTATCAATTAAATCTTCGGTGAGCGCGCCGATGATCCCGTTTCTTCCTGCGTAAACTTTGCCGATCTTATCTTTATGCTGGCGAGCGGTTTCAATTAATCCACAAGCTGAAGCATTGATGACCGCAGTTACTCCGCCTGATTGCGCATAAAAGGCATTTTGCTTTTTTGTTGCCATAAATCTAAATACTCCGTGGGTCAAACAGTGGTTGATTGATCATTTTATAAACAAAGCTAAGTCGCGTCATTATAGATGAAACTGTTGAAGGAAACCAAAAATTCCATTCTGGCAATGAGCGTCTGCTGGGACTGAACATTATAGGAAAGTAAGAAATGTTTAAAAATAACGCATTTTCTAACTATATGACGCTAAATTCGGTAAAAGTGTGAATTTTTGGCATGTTTTCTTTATCTAATATCGCTATAGTCGGTCGGCGTTTTTGGAGAAGGGGTTCTCCGTTACGTCAAATAATAAATAAACCAGGAGAAAATAACAGTGAAATATCCTTTAAAAAAGGTATCAAGTATTATATCGGCAACTCTTTTTGGCTTCGCTATTTCTACTACAGCGAGTTCAGTCAATAACCAGGCCAATTTAGGTCAACTAGATATCGTTTCAGAACAAGAATCAGCTACCAGCAATGTTTTTAGACCGACGCAACGGCTGCCTGAGCGATACATTATCAAATATAAAAATGACAATTCAGCCCAACAAGCGGCTGGCAACTCCACTCAATCGGCAGGACTATCTACTTTATCTTCGGTCAAATCAAAAGCTAAGGGGCTTGGGATAAAAATAGCGCAAGAATTTGCTAATGTGCGTGTTTTGACTGCACAATTATCTCAAAATGAGGTGGCTTCTTTAAGAGCCGATGCAAACATTGAATATGTTGAAGTCGATCAACCTAGACGATTTATGGCGCAAATCCAGCCCTATGGCATTGGAATGGTTCAGGCTGATCTGGTTGACGATAGCGTAGCAGCCGCATCTGCTGGCGGAAAAAAAGTTTGTATTATTGACTCTGGTTTAGATCTTCCACATGAAGACATGGGAAGCCAGGGAGCCAGTATTAACGGTACCAATGATAGCGGTACCGGCAATTGGTATGAACACGGTGGTACTCACGGCACTCATGTTGCGGGAACTATCGGTGCATTAAATAATGGTTTAGGCGTTCGTGGCGTGATCGGCAGTGATGTTGATATGCATATTGTTAAAGTTTTTAACGAAGCGGGCTGGGGATATTCTTCCAGTTTAGCCAGTGCGATAACCACTTGTGCCAATAATGGTGCAGATGTGGTTAACATGAGCTTAGGTGGAAGCGGCTCAAATACTACCGAGCAAAATGCACTGCAAGCGCTTTATGATGACGGCGTATTATTAATCGCAGCTGCCGGTAATGACGGGGTTGCTACTAACACAACCGACGCGCTGAGTTATCCAGCTTCTTATGATTCAGTGATGTCTGTGGCTGCAATCGATAGCGCTAAAGTATTGGCGGATTTCTCGCAAAAAAATAGTCAGGTGGAAATTGCAGGTCCTGGTGTAGATGTACTTTCAACTTACCCAATGGGAACCGGCTCGGTTACCGAATTAACCGTCGGCGCAACTGCTTATTCGGTGAATGGTATGGAAAATCAAGGTGCGGCATCTGGCGCATTATTCAATTTTTCAACGGGTGAATCTACTAATTCGGGCGCTTCGGGTAAAGTTTGTTTGATCCAGCGCGGTAATATTTCATTCCATGATAAAGTTAAAAATTGCCAGGATAGTGGTGGCGTTGGTGCAATTATTTATAACAATGTTGCTGGCGCATTAGGTGCGACTTTAGGCGATACTAATACCACGAGCATACCTTCAGTTTCAGCTTCTCAGGCAGATGGTAATGCAATGTTAAGCCAGATCGGTAGCACGACCAACATTAATATTGGCGCAGGAAACTACAACAAAATCAGTGGTACTTCCATGGCTTCTCCTCATGTGGCAGGTGTTGCAACTCTGGTTTGGAGTCATCACCCGAGTTGTACTAATGTCGAAATTAGAAATGCGTTAAATGCGACCGCAGAAGATCTAGGGAATGCCGGACGTGATGTGAAATTCGGTTATGGATTAGTCCAAACTAAGGCCGCGATTGACTATATTGCAGCTAACGGATGTGACGGATCAGGCTCTGGTGGCGGAGGTGGTGGTACAACTAACCTTCTTACTAATGGTGTTGCAGTAACCAGTTTGGCGGCAAACAAAGGCTCGCAAGTGGCTTACACGATGGAAGTTCCTGCGGGCGCGACTGATTTAAGTTTTGCCATAAGCGGTGGTTCGGGTGATGCCGATATGTATGTTAAGTTTGGTAGTGCGCCGACGACCGCTAGTTATGATTGCCGTCCTTATAAAAGTGGTAACTCAGAATCTTGCCCAATCAGCAATGTTCAAGCAGGCACTTATCATATCATGCTGGATGGTTACAGTGCACTTAGTGGTGTTTCATTAACTGGTTCTTACACTGAAGCGGGAGCAGGCGGTGGTGCGGCGAGTTATACCAATAGCGCTAACGCTAATATTCCAGATAATAACTCAACTGGAATTACCAGTTCAATTACTGCAACACGCACTGGTGCTTCCAATAGCGTCTTTGTTGATGTAGCAATTGTGCATACCTATATTGGTGATTTAACCGTTGATTTAATCCATCCAGATGGAACGGTTTATAACCTGCATAACAAAACTGGTGGCTCGGCGAATAATATTAACCAGAGCTATACGGTTGAAGCGGGTAGTAAAAACTCTGCTGGCACTTGGAACTTACGAGTAAGAGACAGTGCGCGTCAGGATACTGGTTATATCGATAGTTGGACGATTTCTTTTCAGTAAGTTACTCGATAGTTAGAAAAGAAAACTTTAACGGCCCTTTGCAGGGCCGTTTTTTTTGTGTGTAGATAAACCTTAAACCTTAAACCTTAAACCTAAATTAATCAGTTGAATTACGATAAATAGCGCCAGACAACGGATCCAACTAATTATTTTAGGTTAAATCTACAGCTTTGATTTTATTTGAAAGGACAGTTTGGTCGAATCTTACAGCCTGCAATATTCATAAACAAAAAATGGACCCTTATTTTATCTTAAAAAATAAAAGTGGCCCTCCAATTAATAGCAACCAAAACAAGCTACCACCTCCACCTCCAGTGTTTCCTCCATTAGTATTCTGACTCAGTACATTGAATGAGGTTGAAGAAGTTTCTTGTTTTGCATTAGGTATATTCACATCGTGATCAACCGACAAATTAATTGTTTGACCCGCCAGGCTAGTATTAACCACAGCATTAAAAGTAAAACTGGTCGTGCCGCCGTTGACTGTTGCATCCCAGCTTATCTGGCTTCCGCTGAGGCTTGCGCCATTGGTAATACTGGCCGAATTTACGCTCAGTCCGGTAGGAATATTGATACTGCTTATGTAGTTTCTTTGTTCATTAGTATCTGGTGTGATAGTAACCGTTACAGATACAGTTGCATCCGCCGCAACGGAACTGGGGGAGGCGCTAATCGAAACGTCATCGGCGACACGGTTAATAACAAAGGCCGTTACGCCTAAATCTCCGGTTGCCAGGCCACTGCCAAGTGCCATCATGCCGAAATATTGTCCGGTATTTATCTGATTAAAATTCATTGCTATATTAAAAGCAGTGATGCCATCAGAAGCGCTGGGCAGGTTGACTATAATATTCGAGCTAGCAGTTACGCCGACCACGCCTGAAACGGATGTATAAGTATCTTCCCCGGTAGCTGCGCCGCTCCAGTTTTGCACTAATACCCAATAAGTACCAGCCATTGGTTGACTGATCAGTATTTGCTCATTAGCATTGGGTGAAGTACTGGATTCTAGTAATTCAGATTCCTGAGCCTGCCCATCATCATTGGCGTCAAATCCAACGAATAAGTCGAGATCCTCTGCCGATGAATTAGAGGTTTCAGCAAATACTAATTGGCTACCAGCGGCAACGTTAACTAATTCAATGGCGATACCATCGGTCAAATCATCAAATGCAGAACTGTTGTCAGAATCCGCCTCTAAACTTTTTTGAACGGGATTAGCCATGCTTAAAAATCCCTCGGCTTGTAAGAGGGGAGCTGCCAAGGTAGTAATATTTGAAAATAAATGCTGACCAGAATTTCTTTGGCTATCAATTGATACCTGTGCAGGCAAACTACTATTGTTAACTTGTGCTGCGACTGGAAAATGGCTTGTTGATATGTTGTTATCATCAGGAGTTAATAACAGTTGACCAAATAACCATTGACCGTCGACACCTGAAATATCAGCAGTAATAGACAAAGTTTGAGATTCATTTTGACTAAGGCTAAAACTGGCTGGTGTAACATCCAGAGTCAAACCTGAATCAACAATAAAACTGGCTGTCCAGCTACCTGTAACTGCAGCAGTTACCTCCCGAGACCAGGTACAAATCACACTGCAATCGTGGTCGGCCATGCTTGGCAGGTTTAAAGTTTTTGGGTTGCCGCCAGATGTTGGGTTGGCGGCAACAAAATTAGCTTCAGTTTCATCTAACAATAATCCGGCATTTAGTGCTGTATTGAGATCTACTCGTCCCCCTCCAATATCAAAAGGATCGGCTGGAGTAACGGTGTCTTCTTTAACCAGAGCAGTATTGGCTGTCGATACCAGCGCGGAGTGGATCTGGCCTGCCGTCCAATTGGGTTTAGATTGTTTAATTAATGCGGCTGCCCCGGCCACATGAGGACTTGCCATGGATGTTCCTTGCAAGAAAGTGTAATCCACTTCAATGCCGGCGGCGAAAATGCTCACTCCTGGTGCCGCTACGGAAGGTTTTAAAACTCCGCTGGCCGTTGGATTTGGACCTCTGGAACTAAAATCTGCGACAATATCAGCAGCGGCAGGGTCCACTCCTATTGGGCCGCTAGTGCCATTAATCGTCGCTATATGATTGGCACCGCCAGATAACCAGAGTTTTAGAGTATCGCCGTCATTGGCTTCAATATGAATGCCCGGGACCACGTAAATATCATCGGCCAGAAAACTGGAGCCTCCCTGAATGTTAGCCAACACATAACCGCCTGCACCACCAGCGGCGACATTGATTGCCTTTTGAACCCGAGCTATTTCCCCCCGATCGCAAATGACTATTTGTCCATTAAAGGTATTTGCTGGAAAAGGGGTTAGACATTGCTCGGGATTGGTATCGCCATTGGAAAAATCACCGGCATAAACAATTGAAGCCGTCACTTCGCCAGTTAAACTTCGGCCATTGATTGTTGCTGGCGGGGTGCCTGTGCCACCGCTCATATTAGACAAGGTTTTTGCCGGAAAAGCCCCTCGGTCATGGGTGCTGGCTGCCACTGAAGTTAGCCAGGGAGCATCGGCTGGAGAACCGATTGTCTCAGGATTTGGACCATCATTTCCCGCAGAGGTTATGACTATGATACCTACGGCTCTGGCATTTCGAAAAGCGATAGAGTCGCTGGATAGCCAAGGATCAAAGGCGTCACCGCCAAAAGAATAATTGATAACATCGACTCCATTAGCAACCGCCTGGTCGATTGCTGCAACACTCGCGCCGGGACTCGCCGTGCCTTCAGAATCTGCGATCCGGTAGGCAATAATATTGGCTCTTGGGGCTACGCCCGTTAAATTAAACCCATTTCCTGAAGCTAAATCAAAAGTGAGTGTATTGCCTGCTGCAGTTGACGCAACATGGGTTCCATGACCATTTTCATCTTCAGGATCGGTCACATCGTCAGCAAAATTATACGCGCCAATTAATTTGTTATTACAAAAGCCAGCAGTCGTTGCGCAATAACCAAGAAATACACCATTGCCAAGCGGGTTGATGTGAACATATCCATCACTCGGCGAAACCTCTGCAAATGACTGATGAGCATGACGAATACCTGTATCAATAATAGCCACTAGCATTCCTTCACCTTTGACAGGTAGACCGGTTGCAGTTCCATCCCAGGCGGATGGCGCTTGAATGAGAAGTGGTCCCCGATCGGTTTGAATTTTGTGTTGTGGGGCTAATTCTATTGATTTCACTTGAGGCAGTTTAGCTGCGAGTGACGCTTCAGTGGGGGTTAAATTGATCGCGAAACCATTTAGTACATTGAGGTAACGATACTTGAGGCTAACTGAGCGTTTAATCGCGCTAGAAAGGATACTCAGGCTATGCTCTTGTTGGTCGACTAAAAAGCTTTTATAAGCCAGACTTGCTTTACTTTTAATATCGAATTTTAAATGGCTGGCTGGCTGATGTTGCAAGCTGTTTTGAGTTTTTTTAGTGGCCTCTAACCCTTTTATTTCCCCGCTATAGGTGGTCAGCGGGGCATTGATTAATTGGATGATATAGATTTGATAATTTGTTTTATTCTGGCTTTCACTTGCCAGTTTTGACTTTGCCCAAGTAGCACTTGTCAATGAGATTAACAAAACGATGAGTAAATTATTAAGCATTTTCTTCATATTAATATCCTTGGTTTGGGCAAGAAAATATAGATATTTTTACTATTGCAAGAGGAATGCAATAATATTTTTTATTATAAATAACCACCTGTACAAACAATATTTTAACCAACAAGTTACAGTTTATCACTTGTTATTAAAGAGGGTGTGTCAGTTAACCTCTTGTTTTAATTCGCTTTTATAAGGTAAGATCAAAGAATTAACCTCTGAACAGAGCAACTCCTTGATTATTAAAGTCTGCATTATATCACGCATACTTACCATACATTTCAAGCATACATTTCAAGCATACATTTCAAACCATACATTTCAAACCAGAATGAGAGATGGGAAGCTTTGTTTTTGTACAAGCTATTTAGCAGGGGCGATACTGTTGGAAATAATCGATTAAAACGACAGTTCGGAAATTTGTCTTGAATTGAGACTGTTTATCGTTTCGCATTTATCTCACAGTAGTTGGCCGCTGATCCTCTATGTTATAATTGATCTTGTAAACTTGTCTGGAAACCCCATTTTAATTTAATTGATTGATTCTGGTTTAATTATCGAGCGATCCACCGTGGAAAAAATAGCAATATGCATCTTCATATCCTTGGAATTTGTGGCACCTTTATGGGCGGGATCGCCCGTTTGGCGATTGAAAAAGGCCATCAGGTAACCGGCTCTGATCAACACTGTTATCCACCAATGAGTGATCAGTTACAAGATCTGGGCATTCAACTTCATCAGGGCTATGATGCCGGTCCACTCAAGCAGCAGCCCGACTGTGTGGTTGTTGGTAATGCTCTGTCTCGTGGTAATGACTTTGTTGAGGCGATGTTAGACAGTAATCAAGCTTATCGATCTGGTCCTCAGTGGTTGAATGAAAATATTTTACAAGATAAATGGGTTATAGCCGTTGCAGGAACCCACGGCAAGACCACCACAGCCAGTATGATCGCCTGGATTTTGCAGGATACCGGGTACTCTCCGGGTTTTTTGATTGGTGGGGTGATGGAAAACTTTGGCGTCTCAGCCAGATACACCGATTCGCCCTTTTTTGTGGTGGAAGCGGATGAATACGATACCGCCTTTTTTGACAAGCGCTCAAAGTTTGTTCACTACCGCGCCAGAACTTGCGTTTTAAACAATCTTGAATTTGACCACGCCGATATTTTTGACGACCTTAAAGCAATCGAAACTCAGTTTCATCATTTGGTACGAACCATTCCGCACAATGGTTTGATTATCAGACCGCAGGGTTGCCAAGCACTCGATCGAGTTATAGATCGCGGCTGCTGGACATCGGTAGAAAATTTTTCTAATCAAATGCATACAAGTCAGAACGATTTAAGTCAGAACGATTTAAGTCAAGACGATTTAAGTCAAGACGATTTAAGTCAAGACGATTTAAGTCAAGACAGTACGCAGCCTGATTGGAGTATTGAAAAAATAAAAGCTGACGGAAGCTTATGTGATATTTATTTTAAACAACAATTAGCAGGGCGATTAGACTGGCAACTCATTGGCGATCATAATATTAATAATGCCCTGGCGGCCATTTCAGCAGTTCGTCACGTAGGCGTTAAAATTGAGGATGCGCTTAATGCGCTCAAAACATTTAAAAATGTCAAACGCCGTATGGAGCTAAAAGGCGAAGTGAATAAGGTAACCGTTTATGATGATTTTGCCCATCATCCAACAGCCATTGCTTCAACTATTCAAGGACTTCGTTATAAACTTGAGCAATCGCAACAACCTGAATCTCGCATTATTGCTGTGGTTGATCCTCGTTCCAACACTATGCGAATGGGTTGTCACAAAAAAACTTTAATTGATTCGGTCAAAATGGCCGATCGAACCATCTTTCATATCCCCGATTCTTATGATTGGTATCTGGACACTAGCTCCTATGAAAATATTCAATCAGGAAATTCAGTAGATGAAATTTTAGAAATGTTAAAATTGACAGTGCGTCAAGGTGACCATATTCTGGTTATGAGTAATGGCGGCTTTGATGGCATCCATGAAAGACTATTGCAGCAGCTACAATCACAACATTAATTGATAAATGGTGAGATTTTTAACATGAAACAACATTCCATTACGCTTGCAATCACCGGCGCTTCGGGTGCCATTTATGGGCTGAACTTACTCAAACATTTGGTGAAGCATTACCAACAAATCCATCTGATGATTTCTGACGCCGGGCGGATCGTATTAGCGACAGAAGTGGGGTTGAAATTACCTGAATCGCCCGGCAAAATTCAAACATTAATGAACGACTATTGCGGCTGTGATTCTGGTTCTGATTCAGGTTCTGATTCAGGTTCTGATTCAGGTTCTGATTCAGGTTCTGATTCAGGTTCTGATTCAGGTTCTGATTCAGGAGCAATCAAAGTTTATGCCAAAGAAAATTGGTACTCGCCTGTTGCCAGTGGTTCTGCAGCGCCTAAGCAAATGGTCGTATGTCCTGCCAGCATGGGATGTATTTCTGCAATTGCGACTGGAGCCAGTAATAATTTACTAGAAAGAGCAGCTGATGTGGTGCTTAAAGAAAAAGGTCAACTCATTTTATTGCCGCGAGAAATGCCTTTTTCGACTATTCACCTGCGTAATTTATTAACCCTGTCTGAAGCCGGAGCCACCATTATGCCCACTAGCCCTGGCTTTTACACCAAGCCTGAGAGTATTGATGACTTAGTTGATTTTGTCAGCGCAAGAATTTTGAATCATTTAGGAATTGACAATGAGTTAATTCATGCCTGGGGTTATAAGCAATAACAGACGTTATTTCTAACGTCCGCCGCTAAAGCTTTCAGTTGTCTATCAATTAGATTTTTTTCCTTTTTTAGAAGCTTTTTTTGCCTTTTTAATCGCTGATTTTTTAGCGGCATTTTTTTCGGCCACTTTTTTTGAT
>JAUUYO010000041.1 GCA_030590405.1 Kangiellaceae bacterium | reverse complement strand
TGGCGGGTAAACACTGGGTTGAGCGAGATTATTTATCGCCCAAAACAAGCAACATTCCGTTAAGCATTAATTTACCAAAAGACATCCAATTGAATGTAGAGCAATCTAAAGCCATCGACTCGGTTTGTAAGCAGTTGGGTGAGTTTCACACCTGGCTGTTGTTTGGTGTTACTGCCAGTGGCAAAACCGAAGTTTATTTGCGTATCATTGAACAAGTTATCAAGCAGGGAAAACAGGCATTAATTTTAGTGCCAGAAATTGGACTGACACCGCAAACGGTCAATCGTTTTCAACAGCGCTTTAATACCCACATTGAAACCCTGCATTCAGGTATGAGCGAACAACAACGCTTGCAAGTCTGGCTCAAAGCGCGCTCTGGTGATGCAAAGATTATTATCGGCACACGTTCATCACTATTTGTACCTTTAAAAACTCCGGGTATTATTATTATTGATGAAGAACACGATAGTTCCTTTAAGCAACAACAAGGGTTGCGTTATTCGGCCAGAGATATTGCCATGGTCAGGGGAACGATAGAAAATATACCAGTTTTATTAGGTAGCGCGTCACCTTCCATTGAAACCTTAATGAACGTTAAAAAAAACAAAATTTCTAAACTGAATCTATCTCAAAAAGCAATGACCACTCAACCGCTCAAGTATCGCGTTATCGATTTAAAGAATCAACCGATGAAACAAGGCTTATCCTTTGCTTTGATTGATGCTATTAATCATCATTTAGGTAAACAAGGGCAAGTGCTATTATTTTTAAATCGACGTGGCTATTCTCCGGTACTGCTTTGTCATAATTGTGGTTGGAGTAGCCAATGTAAACGCTGTGATACCCACTTTACTTATCATAACCAGAACAATCATTTGCAATGCCACCATTGCGGCTCCAATCGACGGGCTCCTAAACAGTGCCCAGAATGTTTAACCGATGAAATTGTTCCGGTGGGGCTCGGCACAGAACGATTAGAGGAAAGCGTTAAAACGCTTTTTCCTAACGCTCGCGTTCGCCGGATTGATCGCGATACCACTCGAAAAAAATCAGCGATGAAAGATTTTGTCAGCGAAATAAAATCCGGTCAGGTCGATATTTTGATCGGTACACAAATGTTAGCCAAGGGCCATCATTTCCCCGATGTTTCTTTAGTTGGACTGGTTGACATGGATGGCGCTTTATATAGTAGTGATTTTCGTGCCCCTGAATATGCCGCGCAGTTAATCACTCAAGTTTCAGGCAGGGCAGGCAGAGCCGATAAAGCCGGTGAAGTGCTTATTCAAACCCATCATGCCGATCATAAAATGCTGCAACAGTTAATAAACAGTGGCTATGAAACATTCGCCAACACGGCCATGAATGAGAGAATTGCTGCGCAACTACCGCCCCACACTTTTAACGCACTTTTTCAGGCCGAAGCGACTTATCAGGGACATGCTAAAACCTTTTTGCAAGATGTTAAACAAATTCTCAAAAATTATAATCAATGTTCGGTTGAGCTGTTAGGTCCGGTACCGGCTTTTTACACAAAAAAAGCCGGTAAGTTTCGATATCAGCTTTATCTTGAATCCGATAGTCGTTTGCATTTACATCAGTTATTAAATGCGTGCCTGACAAGTATTGAAAAATTAAAATCAGCCTCTCGGGTGAGATGGCGGATGGAAGTTGATCCGATTGGAGATTAGTTTTTAGAGTGGGTGAAAGATTATTCTTAGCATTTTAACCCATTATATTATTCTTAATATCTTTCCATGAGATTTCTTTTGCAACTCCAGACTCTAACTCAGAGAAACGTTTTTCGGCTAGTTCGGCCCACGCATCGTCAACGCTGTCATCCTGTTTTACTTCCAAAGAAGAAATAAGGCAATGAGCAACTAAAGCTTTTTCATCAGAAGTAAGACCTTGAACTTTTTCAATTACCTGTGCAAGTGCCGTTGACATGTTGGACCTCCGAAAATCTATTGGTACATTTTAGCATGTGTCCGCAAACCAAGGCTCAATATTATTGACGTTCAGCACAATATTATGACGGTTACTTAACCTGTTTACCCTGCATCCAGTCACCTTTTGCTTGACCTGAAAGGGGATTAGTATCCTCGATTAAATTGCGCTTGCTTTGTATTTTGTTTTACCTTTCCTTTATTGAGTTTTTTAAGGCGCTCTTTGGCCTCATCAATATTTTTTACCGCATCAGGTGTGTCATTATCTACTTTATTATTCATCATGCTTGGATTCTCTTTTAATGGCTACTTCATCAAGCGTTCCACTTATTAATAAGTCCGGCTCTCCAATGTTACGGCTTTTTTCCGCATTTTTTTTAACTTTAGGTAAGGCTTTTTTTAATCGTGCCTTTGCTTCTTCCATTTCTTTATCGTAATCAGTCATCGTCTTACCCTTCTAATTTCATGGAGCAATAGACACCCAGTTTTTTTCTGGATGGCTCAACTCTTTCATACCCAAAGCGATTATAAAAATTGCTTAACGCTTCGTTAAGTGGGTTCATTATTCTAATTTCATTAGCTCCTAACAATGCGGCATAAGCTTGTGCACCGGTAGATATGATTTCAAATACACTGTTGTTCAATTTATGCTCTTTAATGGGGGTGGACTCAATAATATCAATTTTTAGCTTACCTTTCGATTTTGTCGGCATACCATATGCCAAACCGATGGGATGAGCACCGTTTTTAATACATAAGTCGAAACGTTTAAAGCTACTCTTGGAATTATAACACTGATACGCATATTTCCACGACCATTGGCTCCGCTCTTTCGTATGGTTTACCGAACGCCAAGTATCAGCTATTGTTGCGTCCGAGTGTTTAATCTCGTAGCATTTGAATTGTGGGTGTATTGATTCAGTATGTTTATATATTTCTTTTCTTAAGCGCTCATAGAACCGTACAACTTGAGCAAAATCATTTCCATCAAGCGTAGTATTTTTGACTGATTGCATGTTCGCATCCACTGTGAATTAAAAGGGCAATTTTACCGTGTTAATTTTCTCCATTATGTGAATCATGGCACATTTGCTATGCCGTTTATAAAATAAAGGTAATTGATTGATGCACAGGGAACTAGTATTGTTTTGATAGCGGCTCCCTATTTCGATATATCCAGTATTTAACTTCTTTCTTTGGCATACGGTGTTAAAGGTTATAAAAGGACACCCCAAACTAATTTACCACGAAAACAATAACTATAGTTGCCAGCAACCCACGGCAACCCTCACCTAAGGCGAGAGTCAATACTAATTATCAGTACTTTTTCAATTAAAAGTTTACCGCTTATTCAATCGGCAAATACACATCAGTCACCATTTCACACTCAGCTACATCGGGAAAAAAACTTACTCGCTCAAAAAATAAAGGAAAATCCCGCAGCGCTTCACCGCTTTGCTCAAGCCAGTCAGAATAAAGATAGCTGACCACAACACCAATATTATCATCCGTTCCGATATGTCGAAGCACCGCGCATCGCCCGCCAGGAATGTTTTTATTGATTACCCCATAATCATTTTTAGCAATATTGGAGGTTACCGCAGCGCACAGATCAAAACGATAATCCTCTGCTTTGGTTGTGTCAGGTTCATCAAAAACCAGATTAAAAGTTCGACCTTTACTGGGCGGTAGTCGGTTGTCTTTTCGCCAATTAATAAATTGTCTAATCGTATTGCCAAGCTTTTCAGGAGCGCCTCGATGCTCAAGGCAGGCCACTTTAATTTCGTTGAACATCATAGTTTTTACTTTGAATGATTGATGTTTGCGTTCCATTCTATTATTCCTCAGATTTTTTATTAGTTGGTGTTTTTCATGCCAAGCTTCCCAATTAGGGTTTTTTCTGAAATTAGATGGGCTTTGACCAACAGCCACTTTAAATGCCCTGGAAAAAGCTTCTGAACTTTGATAACCATTAGCTAAAGCAATATCAATCACTTTTATTTCGTGTCGAAAAGCAAGTTGGTACGAAGCTCGCTTAACACGACTTAATTTTATATACATGAAAATGTTTAGTCCAAATAAAGCAGCGAATTGCCTGTGAAAATGGTATTTAGATAAATGAGCCACTCGGCTTAGTTGTGCAAGCGAAAGCTTTTCTTCTAAATGAGATTCAATGTAATCTAATGCTTTGTGAAACCGGTGTTGATAACTAATCATTTGATGATCATTCATTCAGCCTTATTTATTTTTAAAAGCTCGCTTAACAGTGCTACATACTAACCACTATGAAGAAGGAAAAGATGATGGATATTGCTATGTTGAGAAATTAATATTCTTGTCATCCTGCAAGAAATGACTTATTCAATAATCCCCGTATCTTTGCCATTAAGACTAATCATGTTCTTTCCTTGCCAATATTGTTCAATATTTTTCCTGCCTCGCTTCTCAGCTGATTTAATCAAAGTTTTCCTCTCTCCTTTTAACTCATAAAAAGGTACTGCAAATCCACAAGATGTTTGTACCATTGAAATGTCGAGTTCGAACAGTTGTCTTGCGCCGATATATTCAGGAAATAATCCAATTAACTCAATCCAATCCTTATCCCGCGGATGTATGGCTTTTGCCTTACCATATAACCTCAGGATTAAGGGGTATTGATCAAAAGAGCAGAACATGATTGTCATACGTTCATTTTCTAAAACATGAGCTGCTGTTTCATTACCGCTGCCAGTTAGATTTAACCATAGGACTTTTGTTTCATTGATTACTCGCAAGCTATCCATTCCCTTTGGTGAAACATTAACAAAACCTTCTTCGCCAGCGCTTGCAACAAAATAGATATGTTGGCTGTTGATAAACCCGATATGCTCTTTATCTAACTGTGAATACTTTTTAGCCACTATTAACTCCTATATGACGAAATCAGGTAGCGCATTTACGCCAGCTGAATTTATGCTAAGTTTTAAAAAACATCTACTTTCTTACAAGGCGTTTTTTGATTTCCCCTGGAAGGGGAGGGACTTGTACTCCTGGATCTAGTTAAATCAAGTAGGGTGGGCAATCTCTTCTGCCCACGCTGGATCTTTGAATTTATCGAAAATGGTGGGCAAAACTGACTGCCCTCCCTACAAAATACATTTCAATTCAACATGTTCGCTGTCAAATTTAAGGCAACATTTTAGCCTTCATTAGATTATTACACTTCGACCAAGCAGTTTGATAGTCAAGCTATTTGGCAGTATATTATTCGAGCCAAAAATATACTTAATTTTGACTTAACAATCAATGAACTTACTTTTATCACTAGCCGACAATTTTAGAATTAGGAAAAATAGTTTCATTTCTACAAAAAATTTCACCCCATCAAAACCGCAAACAATCGCCCCACAGCCGCCGTTGCAATCATAGCCATTGCTCCCCAAAGAACCACTCTTAAAGCGCCCCGACGCTTACTGGCTCCGCCTGCTTTTGCAGCTAAGCTCCCCAGCCCAATCAAAAATAGCATACTTGATCCCGCTAATATCGGAAGCAAATGGTTAACCGGGGCAAAAAAAGCAACGATTAAAGGAAAGGCGGCACCGACGGTGAAGGATGTTGCGGAGGTTACCGATGCGAGCATTGGCTGGGCAGTCGTTCGCTCATGAATACCTAGCTCATCTCGCAAATGTGCGCCCAGTGCATCATGTTCCATTAATTGAGTGGCTACTTCTGCGGCCAGAGCCTCATCTAACCCACGTTCAACATATATATCGGTTAATTCTTTTTTTTCATATTCAGCATGATTTTCTAAATGATGCTTTTCAAGTTCGATGTCGGCTTGCTCGGTATCAGCTTGTGAACTGACCGAAACATATTCTCCGGCCGCCATTGACATAGCGCCGGCCACGAGTCCCGCCACCCCAGCCAGTAAAATGTCATTATGTGAAGCCGCCGCCGCCGCAACTCCAATCAACAGACTGGCAGTTGAGACAATCCCGTCATTGGCCCCCATCACCGCAGCCCGTAACCAACCAACTCGATGGGATTTATGTAAATGGTTGGGGGTTTCATTTGACGCTTCAAAGGGTTGTTTCAAACTTGATGTCCTGCATATATAGCATTACTAAAAAACATTGATTTTATGCTGCTTTAGAGAGCGAGTAAAGACACACTTACGCCGCCATTCGCACTTATGATAGTTAATTGATATGATGACCACTGTTCAGTCCAAATTCTTAATATTTAGATCGCTAGAGGAAATAACAATGAAAAAAGTAACCTTATTATTAGTAGTAGCCCTGCTATCAATCCCGCTCACTGGTGCTTGTCATGACCGAAAAGACTTGCTCACTTTTGCCAGTCAGCACTCTGTCAATGACACCGCCAAGCAGCTAGTGCAAATATTGGAAAAAAAGGGATTTACTATATCCAGTAAAGTCGACCATGCTCAAGAGGCTAAAAACGTCGGTATCGAACTACGAGATACTATCGTCATTATTTTCGGTAACCCCAAAATAGGCAGCAAGCTTATGCAATGTGCTCCGACTATTGCCATCGATCTTCCGCAAAAAGCCCTGATATGGAAAGATGCCGGTGGCAAAGTTTGGTTATCGGTGAATAATCCTGAGTATCTTCAACAGCGTCATAAGGTGAAAGGTTGTGATCCTATTTTCAAAAAAATAAAGTCGGTGCTAGCGGCAATCTCTAAGGAGTCAACCTCGAAGCAATCAGTCTCGAAATAATCAACTTCTCATTAAGCAAGAAAATAAGGAAGCGACAAAATGGAAAAGGCATGGTATAAAAATTATCCACAAGGTTGCAACACCAGCATCAAGACTGATGACTATCGCTCAATGTTGGATATTTTTCAGCAAGCAGTGAAGACCTATTCGGATAAGACTGCTTATGTTAGTTTTGGCGAATCGATCAGCTATTCTCAGGTCGATCAATTTTCCGAAAATTTTGCCGCTTATTTACAAAACAAAATGGGAGTTAAAAAAGGCGATCGGGTGGCACTGATGTGTCCCAATACCTTTTCTTTTGCGATTGCGATGTGGGGCATTTTTCGAGTCGGTGGAGTGCAAGTTAGTATCAACCCACTTTACTCGCCAGTTGAACTGGAACATCAACTTAACGATGCCCAGGTCGAAACCATTATTATCTTTTCTGGTTCGACAAAAACACTGGCAGAAGTGATTGATAATACCGCTATCAAAAAAATAATTGTGATACAGCTCGACGATCTGGTTAATAAAAAACTGCCTGATGAGGCGGTTAATCCTCGACTAAAAGACACTATTTCTTTTACCCAGGCGATTAATGAGGGAAAAGAACTCACTTTAAAATCTCCCGAATTAAACCAGGAAGACCTTTTATTATTGCAATACACCGGCGGCACGACCGGTTTATCCAAAGGCGCTATGCTGAGCCACGGCAATCTGATTGCTAATATTTTACAGTATGAAGAACTTGCTAAACAAATGATCGATCATGGTGAAGAAACAATTATCACCGCCATTCCGATGTATCATATCTTTGCGCTGTCGGTTAACACTCTCTCCTATTTTAAATTTGGCGCAAAAAATGTATTGATTGCCAATCCAAGGGACATGCAGTCCTTTGTTAAAACCTGGCAGCAGACTCGAGCGACATTTTTCACTGGGGTGAATACCTTGTTTAATGGGCTACTGCATACCTCGGGATTTTCTGATATTAATTTTTCGAGCCTTAAACTCACCGTTGGCGGCGGCGCTCCTGTGCAAGAAGCGGTTTCACAAAAATGGCTGGCAGTCACTGGCAAAAAGTTAAAAGAAGGCTATGGATTATCAGAAACCTCACCGGTTTTATCGCTTAATCTTGGCAGCGATGAAGGCTATATCAGCGGGATTGGCATTCCCGTTCCGTCGACTGATATTTCAATCAGAGACGATGATGAAAAGGAAGTCCCGCAAGGTGAAACTGGCGAACTTTGCGCAAAAGGCCCGCAAGTCATGCAAGGTTATTGGCAAAATGAACAGGCGACAGCCGAGGCCATGACTCATGATGGTTATTTTAAAACCGGTGATATTGCACTGCTTGATGAGCGAGGCTTTTTTCATATTGTGGATCGAAAGAAAGACATGATCCTGGTTTCTGGTTTTAATGTTTACCCCAACGAAATTGAAGCTGAAGTGGCCAAAATGCCGGGAGTTTTAGAATCGGCCTGCATTGGCATCAATGATGACAAATCAGGTGAAGCGCCAAAATTATTTGTGGTAAAAACCGATTGCGCACTCTCTAAAGAGGATATCATTAATTTCTGTCGACAACACATGGCACCCTACAAAGTGCCCAAGCATATCGTTTTTATTGATGAATTACCTAAGTCAACTGTGGGTAAATTATTGCGACGTGAGCTTCGAGATTTATAAGCAGACTCTAATAAGAAAAAACGATTACTTGAGCCATTCAAAAATAATTTTACCTATTTTAGTATTATCCCAATGCCCAACTAACTCATGTCTAAAAGGACCACTAGCATAAAGAAACACATCGGTTCCTGTATGGCCATGAGTTGTCCAGCCGGTATAACTGCGGTCATTGACAATCTTAGTAATAACCGCTAATGCCGCTATTGATATTTTGCTGGCTTGATTGTCGTTAGCATCTAACTTAACAGCGTTGATTTTCTCAACCTCTTGCTCACTCAGCTGGATGTCACTTGCAGCGGTTAATTCCGCCAATAAGTCGCCTGATTTGGCCGCTAATCTTAATACTTCCTCTGGCGTTTTTGAAAAGGATTGGACAACCTCACTTTTCCAGTGATATTTTTTTTGGCCGTTGACTTCTGCACCGACCGATAACCCGCCCGTTGAATGGTCAGCGGTCACTATGATTTGAGTTTGATGGTGGTTTTTAGCAAAATCCACAGCTTCCAATACCGCCAATTCAAAATCTCGCATTTCTGACATCACTCCAACAATATCGTTTCTATGTCCGGCCCAGTCAATTTGACTAGCCTCCACCATCAGAAAAAAACCGTTGGGGTTTTTGGATAGTTGGGCTAATGCAACTTGTGTCATCTCGGCTAAAGACGGTGTGTTTGCATCTCTATCAAGCATTTTTTTTATGGCATTATCGGCAAACAAACCAATCATTTTGGGGTTGTTACTCCCCAGCAGCGCGGTTTTAGAGTCGATAAAACCGTAACCTAAAGATTCAAACTCCTTTACAATATTCCGCTCCTCTCGAATAAAATATTGTTTGCCTCCCCCCAACATAACATCGATAAATGGCTTGTTCTCATGCTGATTATCAAAATATTGATCCGCAATCTTGTTGTAGGCATAACGACTCGGTTGATGTGTCACGAACGCTGCAGGTGTCGCACCAGTTAATGGAGAAGTTGCGACCAGCCCGGTCGATAGACCATTTTTCTTGGCTTGTTCCAAAACAGTCAATAGCGGTTTTTTATCGACACTTATCGATAACTCACGATTGAAAACCTTAATGCCTGTTGCGTAGGCCGATGCGGCGGCAGCTGAATCTGTTACCGCCCCCTTATAAATTTTTTTCTCTGTGGTTAAGTCTTTGACCTTGTTAGATGATAGCTCTAAATCGCCTGACGCGCCCCGTGGATCGGTTCTCAAGGTCCCAACCAGCATCCTGTCAAAAACAGTCGTTTCCACCTTGGCGGTTGATGGGAGATCTTGGTACATGCGATAAGCTTTCATGTAAGCAGGCCCCATGCCATCGCCAATAAACAAAATGATATTCTTAGGTTTGGGTCGCTGATTTGCGCCTGGAACAATGAGTTGACAGCCAGCCAATGAAACAAACAGTAGTACTAATAGGCTTTTTTTAAACATCCATAACGTCCACAATAATTCAATCTGATGTGGTAATTATCTCACATAATGACTATTTTCCCACAGCCATGCCATGATTAATTTCCTTGTACTTTACAAATTCATTACCCAGGTGATAAGCACGGAATTATCTGTCACCGACTTTGAAGCAATGAATAAAACAATATTACATCATTGAATGCCACTACACAGAATATCACTACACCAACATACCCATTCATTCACCACATTCATGGGGCAAGCTTTCCGTGGATCCTTGTGACGTATATAGTTCATCCTTGGAAATAAAAAAGCCGAATATTGCTATTCGGCCTTTTTGTTTTTTCAGGAGATTAACCCTGCAGACTGTATTTTTTATTTAAAGCTTCGCCTTAATTAGATCAATAAATGGTTGCTTTGTAGCGTCTCCACTTGCGACTAAGCCTTCGGTAAATTGAAGAACGGTTTTACCGTCTTTTTCGACAATTTCTAAACCTTTCTTACCTGCTTTAGATGCTATGAATTTTGCTGCGGACATGGCATCATTCACCACGGCCACTCGCATTAACGTGCCACTGGAACCGCAGATAAGTCCTGAGTAAATCGCTTTAAGGCGCGTGCTGGCACCTTTTAATTTTTTACGCATACTGGCACGATTATCTGTTTTCGCATATTCGCACAAGCTTTCAGCGAGTCTCTGAAGCTCACCTGCTTGAGCTTGTTGGGGGGAAATACTCAACATCACAACGGCTAGCACAAGACCTATTATTTTTGCTTTTATAATCAAATTATTCATTCAACTTATCCTATCTCAGAAACAATCACAGCATTATCAAACGACTTAATTGATACAAACGACTTAATTAATAATATCCTCTAAGTACTGCTTATCTATATCTATTTATCGCGCAGAGTCAGATTTTCTTTAGGATTATTTTTAAATAATACAAGCCTTCTTAAGGTTTTCTTATTGTAATGGCAGCTAATTTACCTATCGCGCCTGGCTTTCAACGGGTTTCCAGGCACAAAAAAAGCCGAGAGGGTTTCTCGGCAAATGAGGACATGAACAACTGGAGAATAAATTTTATAGCAGACCTCAGGTAAAATTTTTGTAAATAATCTAAAGTTTAGATTTAATTAAATCGACATAAAGCTATTTACTGGCAGCAATTAAGCCTTCAGTGTATTCAAGAACCGTTTTACCATATTTCTCTGGTGCCACTAAATTCTTCGGTCCCGCTTTAATTGTAATAAATTCGGCTACACTTTCTGAACTATTAGTGACCGCCACTCGCATTAAACTTCCACTACACCACAAATAAGTCTTAAATAATATTCAGGGAGTATTAATGGTTATCGAACCCATTCCATTTTTCTTTAGGAATTTTTTGATAATTTTCCATCTGTCCCATTCAGCCCAGTAAAATCAACCATAAAGAATAAGAAATAAACACCCACTTTTGTGTGCTTTTACTATACTTAAAATCATTCCTTTCTTTATGTGAACAATCAGATGCTCCTGACACCAAACCGGTTTTTAATCCTACTGGCATTCATGTTGAGCCTGGCAATACCAGGGCCACTTTTCGCGGAAGAAGAGACTGAGGTTACTGAAGTTACTGAAGCTACTGAAGAGGAAGTGTTAGAGCCGATTATGTATTTTGAGGTCACACCGAATATTCTTACTTTTTATCAAGGCACCGGCAGAAAAATTGGTTATGTGGTAGTTCAAATCAATATCGCGGTGCGGGGACAGGAAAATTATGATTTGATAGAATTGCATGTTCCGCTGATCCAGGACAATCTTATTGATTTTTTTAACCAGCAAGATAAATCGGTGATCCAGCCTTTTAGTGAACGAGAAAAATTACGATTAGAAGCGAAAGCCAGTGTTGAAGCAGTATTAAAAGAAGAAACTGGTAAAGATATTATTGAAAATCTTTTATTCACCAATTATGTTTATCAGTAGTTCATCGGTATTTTCGCTGGTAATCGTGTGACACCGAGAGTCTGCTGCTCTTTCATGGCTCACCACTATTTTAACATCAAAATATGCTCGATCCCGTCTTCAAGATAAATATCTGAGATTTGTTTAAACCCGAACCCTTCATAAAACCGCTTTAGATAGTGTTGTGCACCGATTTGAATTGACTTATCAGGGTAATGTTCTTCAATAAACTCGATGGCTTTTGCCACTAATACCCGCCCTACACCGTCTTTTCTGATCGATTGATGGGTGCAAATACGTCCGATGGAGGCCATATTCTGATATTGCGGATAACTCTCAAAGACTCTTAGCGTGGCGACCAGCTGATTATCTAGCCATGCCAGCAGATGAAAAGCTTGCTGATCTTTGCCGTCAATATCTGGATAGAGACAAGCTTGCTCGATAATAAATACATTCTGACGAAGCGCGAACATTGCCTGCATTTGCATTGGGCTCAGATCGTCAAAACTGTGCCATTGCCATATGATTTCTGATTTCATATATCCTCTTCACTGGTAGCCGGTAGCGGATAATGTTACCACTCAAGAATAACCTTTCCAGACTTACCTGAACCCATCACGTCAAAGCCTTGTTGAAAATCGTCAATTTTGTACTGGTGAGTGATGATAGGTGAAATATCCAAACCAGATTGCAATAATGAAACCATTTTATACCAGGTCTCGAACATTTCACGTCCGTAGATCCCTTTAATTTGCAGCCCTTTAAAGATCACTTGATTCCAATCTACCGCCATATCTGATGGTGGTATACCGAGCATCGCTATTTTCCCACCATTATTCATCGCTTTTAGCATTGATTGAACCGCCGATGGAACCCCTGACATTTCCAGACCAACGTCAAACCCTTCGGTCATGCCTATTTCACCCATAACCTCGTCTAATGAGCCATTCATCACATTGATGGCCCTGGTTGCCCCCATTTGGGTTGCCAGGTCTAATCGGTAATCGTTAACATCGGTGATCACTACATAGCGAGCGCCCACATGGCGACAAACCGCTGCTGCCATAATACCTATCGGACCCGCGCCGGTGATTAATACATCTTCACCCACCAGATCAAAAGACAAAGCGGTATGCACCGCATTACCAAAAGGGTCAAAAATAGCTGCCATATCATCACTTATATCATCCGGCAACTTAAATGCGTTTACCGCTGGGATCACCAGATACTCGGCAAAAGCCCCACTTCGATTGACCCCAACCCCCACGGAATTTCGACACAAGTGACGACGTCCGGCGCGGCAGTTTCGACAATGACCGCAGGTGATATGCCCTTCACCTGAGACTCGATCACCAATTTTGAATCCAGAAACCCCTTTCCCCATGGCTTCGATCACCCCGGCGTATTCATGTCCAACCGTCATAGGTACCGGGATGGTGTTTTGTGACCATTCATCCCAATTGTAAATATGCATATCGGTGCCGCAAATCGCCGTTTTTTTGATTTTGATTAGTACATCGTTGTAGCCGTATTCGGGCACTTTGACATTTTCTAACCAAATGCCTTTTTCCGCCTTTGTTTTTACTAATGATTTCATCTGCTTATCTCTAAATTCGGGCTGTCTTTATATGCGGTTCTAAATTACGGCCAATTTTTTGCCGACTTTTTCAAATGCTGCCACGGCTTTGTCAATATGAGAAAAATCGTGCGCAGCAGACATCTGAGTGCGAATTCTTGCCTGCCCCTTAGGCACCACAGGGAAAGAGAAGCCAACTACATAAATACTCTCCTTTAACATTTCATCGGCAAATTTCTTTGCCAGAGCAGCATCTCCCAACATCACTGGAATAATCGGATGCTCACCTGGCAATATATCAAAACCTAATTTGGACATTTTTTCTCGAAAATAATTGGCATTTTCGTTTAACTTGTTGCGAAGCTCGTTGCTTGCCTCTAACATATCTAACACTTTGATACTGGCCGCCGCGATCACTGGTGCGAGAGTATTTGAGAATAAATAAGGCCGTGAACGCTGTCTTAGCCATTCAATAATTTCTTTTTTGCCAGAAGTATATCCACCCGATGCGCCGCCCAAGGCTTTACCCAATGTGCCGGTGATAATGTCCACACGATCCATCACCCCGCAATGCTCAGGTGTTCCACGACCATTTTCACCCATAAAACCAACCGCATGAGAGTCATCGACCATGACTAGTGCGTCATATTGATCGGCTAAATCACAAATGGCGCTTAAGTTTGCCAGATAGCCATCCATTGAGAAGACGCCGTCGGTGGCGATCAACTTATACCGGGCACCGGCTTCATTTGCGGCTTTAAGCTGAGCTTCTAAATCGGCCATATCATTATTGGCATAGCGAAAACGCTTGGTCTTGCTTAATCTGACCCCATCAATAATGGACGCGTGATTCAAAGAATCCGAGATAACCGCATCTTCACTGGTTAATATTGTCTCAAACAACCCGCCATTGGCGTCAAAACAAGAACCATACAAAATCGTATCTTCCATTTTCAGGAATTGACTGATCCTGTTTTCTAATTTTTTGTGTACTGCTTGAGTCCCGCAAATAAATCGAACCGAAGCCATGCCATAACCCCATTTATCCAGCGCATCCTTACCCGCTTTGATGAGTTCTGGATTATTGGCCAAACCCAAATAGTTATTAGCACAAAAATTAAGAACATTTTCGCCAGTAGAAACGTGAATGTTAGCTTGTTGTTGAGAATCAATGATCCGCTCATCTTTATATAGTCCAACTTGATGAAGTTCGTCTATGTGGCTCTGGAGATTTTGCAAAAAGGATTTGCTCATAATGCTTCCTTAGTGAGTTTTTATAAATAGGTTCAAAAATGATATGAAGTTAGTAACAACTTTATTGAGGGCTGATTTTACAGCAAATGTCTGAAAATCCAACCATTAAGACATTGGTAAGGCAAGTTTGGGTCATAATCTCGGTGGGGGCATTATCGACCTTTGATCAATGCTTGAAAATTGAAAGCTGCTTGCATTTCCCTATTGCGACACAGCACTAAATATTAGAGCAAAAGAAATAGTCCAGTCTATACGTCAACAATATCACGACCAAAAGGTGTAAAACTCAATTTCATCAATTTAAAATGCTGAATACCAAAAGGAATACCGATAATACTTAAACAAAGAAACACGCCCCATATTAAATGATTTAACACAATCCAAATTCCACCAAAGATTAACCAGACGATATTGAGCAGAATATTGATCCCACTAGTGGGTGTACTTTCTGGCCAACGAGTTGTGACATCCGCGCCGAATGGAAATAAAGCCAGAATTGAAAGCTTGAAACATTGAATCCCCCATGGGATCCCAATGATAGTCAAGCAAAGCGCTATACCGGCGACAAAATAGCCAAGAAAAACGAATAACCCACCTAAAATAATCCACAATAAATTCATGATTATTGACATTAAATGCTCCTTAATAGCTAAAATAAATAAGATCATTCAAGATTTAAGCCAAGAATTAATTACTTGAAATACAATAGGTTATAAAACGTAGTATGGCCTGATTGGTTAACCTGGCCACATATTAGTATTTATTTTAAAATTAGATTGTATCAGGAAAAAGGTATTAATTATTTATCTATTAGCACCAAAGGAGGAGTTCGGCTATTGCTAACGGTTTGTTCAATATCTCAAATTTGAGATTTATGGTGCTGCGTCATTGTTTATGTATAACGACGATATGCGGGATTTTATTGCACAAAATATTGACCAGAACTATCAGGTGTTAACGGCTAATGATGGTGAACAGGGTGTACAAATTGCTTCAGCAGAGATACCGGACTTAATTATCAGCGATATTATGATGCCGAAACTCAACGGTTATCAAGTGACCAAACAACTTCGCAGTCAAACAACTACCGATCACATCCCCATTATATTACTAACAGCCAAAGACGATCAAATAAGCCGTATGAAGGGGTGGCATGAAAAAGCAGATGAATATCTGACCAAACCTTTTGATGTTGACGAATTAAATGTCCGAGTAAGAAATTTGTTGGATATCAGGGATATATTGAAAAAGCGTTATGCAGAGAATGTTCTAAAAATAGACCAACAGGTCGATAGTTCTGGAGCAAACAATAATAATCATCCACAAGATGATTTTCTCAATTCATTGAATCAAATACTTTTAAATTGTTATACAGATAGTCAATTAAAAATTCCGGAAATAGCATCAAAAATGGCAATGAGTGAACGCCAGTTATTTCGGAAGACAAAGGGGGTTATTGATATGACTCCAACCGAGTACCTGCGAAAATATAGGTTAGAAAGTGAGCTTACGAGAACATAGCTTGACGCCATTGGCGAGATAGAATATTCCAGAATTCGGGGCTAGATCGAGTTTTCGACACTATTTTTCAGATAATTCCAAGGCAAATAATATTCAGGATCAGCCAT
>JAUUYO010000096.1 GCA_030590405.1 Kangiellaceae bacterium | reverse complement strand
GTCTGTTCGTCTTCAGGGCAGAATCATTAAAACGCAAATTTGAGGTGTTCAAATGGAAATAAAAAGGTTAATCACTGGCACAATGTGGCGAAAAGATGGCAATGTGTTAGAAGGACATTAAATTTTGTATTATGAATTCCAATGGAGGGTTCGTTTCATCATTAGACACACTATCTTTCGATCAAGGAGTTTTTTAGCAGGTTTAGCTACAATTATCAGGATGAAAAATTAATTAACGCTCAGGAGTTAACTAATTGCCAGTATCGACTCCTCTTTTTAGTTCTGTCACCTTTGTTTCTTGAGGGGAAAATGCCTGTTGTAATATTGGGATTGCTAAACGGGGCTCGGCATTGCCACACATAAATATATCAAAAGCCGCATAATTTTTTTCTGGCCAACTATGCACACTGATATGTGATTCAGCAAGCACCGCAACGCCAGAAATACCGCCTGTCGGCGAAAAATGATGGAGATGAATATGTAACAAAGTGGCTCCTGCGGCAACAATAGCTTCTCTGAAAGCCTTTTCCATTACATCCAGCTTATCCAGGTTTTTTGCACCCCAGAAATCAATGAGCAAGTGGTCGCCCGCGTAACTAACCGCGCCCTCTCGCTTAAAAAAATCCGCTGTTTTTTGTTGTATAATTTCAGTCATTTAGTCCACCTGCCAGCTATAGTCCAGATACTGAGTTAATAAACAGGGAGACATTAATGTGTTGATGCAGTGTTTTTCAGATTCCAGCTCGCCTTTGCCAAAGGCGAAAGACGCACGCATCAGATCAGCGGTAATAAAATCTGTTTTTACTTCAAAGCCATCTACAAGTTTTATTTTCTTTTTTATTTCATCTTTTGACCATAAACCATTCCAAGCCAGATGAAACCCCCAATCACCAAAGGAAGGAATGTTCTGTCGGAATGGGAGTGTTTTTAACCCTGTTGATTCAAGGGTGAGAGCTATGGATAAAAAAACTTCTTTGGCATGATAAGGTGATGTCGATTGAATCGATACAAAGCCAGTTGGCGATAAATGTTTTTTTAGATGAGTGTAAAACTCTTTACTGTAAAGCTTTCCCAGTTCAATCGAAGAAGGATCAGGGAAATCAATAATAATTGCATCCCATAGGGTGTGTGATTGTTTTTTTATAAACTGATCCGCATCAATATTATAAACGGTTACTGATGCGACTCTTTGCATAACCGGGTTTTCCTGTTGATCCGTTTCGCCAGTATCCAGATAGAGGCTTCGGATCGACACATCAATCAGCCCACCCGCAGATTGAACTTTAAGTCGGGCGTCATCGAAAGCATTGTCATTGATACGGCGAAGATATTTATTGGTTGCTGCAAGCTTCACCATTTCGGGGTCAAGATCGACCAGGGTGACCGACTCTATATCTGGATATTTAAGAACTTCTCTGAGAGCCAGTCCATCACCACCACCAAGTATAAGAACATGTTCTGGTTTGGCAAGCGACATGATCGGATGAACAAGCAGATCATGATAACGCTTTTCATCCAGTGAAGAAAATTGAGTATTACCGTTAATATAGAGCCTGATATCTCCTCTTTTTTTATTTTCTGTAATGACCAGGTGTTGATATTTAGTTGTTTGTTGATAGACGACTGGATCATCGTAAAATTTTTGCTCAAACAGAAGGCTTATTTCACGATTATTAGTATAACCCATTGCTAACGCAACAATCGCAATCGAAACTAACGATATCGTCTGCCATCGCTTTTTTATAATGTTTGTATGCAGGAAATAAATAACCGTCAGTAAGGCGATAAAAAAATTAAAACCGGCCACAATAAAACTGATTTCTGTTAATGGGTAGTTTTTTAATAAAAACTTTACCCAGATAATCGCACCAATAAAAGCGCCAATATAGTCCATTGCATAAACAAGCGTCAGGTTGGTTTTTAAATCAATTTTATTCTGCTCAATAATACGCATGACCAGCGGTATTTCAAAACCAATCAAAAAACCGACAGATAAAACAAAGAAATAATGAACTAACAAAAAATGATCAGTCAGATAGCCATAAGCTCCGTAAATAGCCAACGGGGAAAAAGCTCCAAGAATAGCCATAAAGACTTCAACGGTTACAAATTTTCCAATCAGGTTATTGTCAGACATCTTGCTTTGGACCAAGCCGGATATCCCCATCATAAACATCATGGATGCAATAACGATTGAAAACTGCTCGATTGAGTTGCCAAGAATATAAGTCGTTATGGTGGCCAGAACATATTCATTGACCAATCCGCTCGCCCCGGTAGAAAACATACAAAAGGCGAGCAAAACAGGCAGAAGTCGAGCGGTTGAATTTGAGTTTTGATTTGGATTTGGATTTAAGGACATTAAAAATAAACCTGAATAAGATCTGTATTTATAAATGGAAGGCCATTTATAAAATAGCCATACCCAGAATTAACGACATACCAATTTTTGCAAAAGATAACTGAATGGCTGCCACTTGCTGATCTTTTTCTATGATTTCTTTTATTTTGGTAGAAGTTACGATTAAACGGTCGATCAATATTTCAAATATATACAGCATAATCATGCCCATGACTGCCGCCAGAATATAGTCTATTGCCATTGACTGTATCGATGCTGGTTGTATCGGCAATGCTTGTATAGACAATGGTTGTATAGAGAATGACTGGCTACCAACACTACCGTTGCCGATAATTGCGCTTTGCAGGATAAAACCGTATGCAATTATTTTTCCAGACAGATAAATACCAGCGGAAAGATTACTTTCCATGACACAGCGAACAGGATTTATTTTTCTGGCAAGAATTTTTTCATAAGCGATCACCAGTAATATGATGGTGAGCTGGCCAGCAACAAAATAGATCAGAGAAGAAAGCAGGCCACCTTCGTCGCCGCGGATGCTTGCATAAGCGAGCATGCCTGTCATTATCAGAGTGCCAAACTCAACCATGCCAACCGCCATGTTACCTTTTTTCAACTCGTCAGAATTATCAACACCTGGTAATATGGCTTTATCCGTGATTAATAAAGACATCAGCATAAAGCCAACCGCTAATAGACCATAGCTGGCGGTACTGATTATATCGCTCCATAAATTGCTGGTGGATGTACCCGACATGACACCGAGCATGGCAATTGCCAGTCCTAATTGAGCGCCTGAACGTCTTAAGCCCACGGCCATATTTCCTTCGGCAATTTCTTTATCGGCAGTATATAAATGCCCGGTTCTAAAATTTAAAATATACTTCATGATGATTGCCAGAAACAGGTACAAGACCGCATACAAGCTGTAATATAAATATTGTTCAATATTCACTAACTATCCCCTGATGGTTTGTTATTTTCCGCGACTCGATGGACCACGATTTCGACTTGATGAACTGGCACCTCTGACAGATGCTGTGCCAGATGTCTTACGACCAGTATGAGCACTATTGACGGCATCCGTATTGCGTATGGCAAACTGGCTGTTTCGATAGCGATTATTTGAGTAGGTAGAAGCGCCAAAGGTACCATAACGGTTATTATGGCCATAATAACCAAAACCATTACGCCTGCCCCGATAACCATTCCAGTCATTATATCCATAACGTGATGGCCCTGTCAGGTCGCCAAAAATTCGGTACATTCCGTAGTAAAACCAGAAAGAATGCCCATTCGACTGACGCCACTCACCATACTGGTTGGAGCCAGTAGCTACACCATCTTTCATAACGGGTTCGGCAATGGTCGCCATACCAACTGGCTGTGCGTCAGTTAAGGAGTCTTCTTCATAAAAACCATAAGGCTTGGTTAAAATTGCCATACCCAAATTTTCATATTGTTTCCAGTAGAGAGCTTCATCAACGTTAACCCAGCCAGTTTCACTCATTTCATTATTATTCACTTCGACATATTTATGGTATGCCTTGACGTACATTTTATCGACCCAGTAATCAGCTTCGGTATGGCCGCGTTGCCAGTTACTACTCCGGCTGATACCTAACGCTCGCCACATATCATCTTTGATAGCTGATTTAAATGTCTGACTTCCCCAGCTTTGGCGGAGAGTCGCAATCGTGTTGACGTTCAGTTGATCGAAATACTCAAATACTTTTCCATCCACTTTTACCGCAGAGTAACTTCTTGTGCTTCCTTCATTGCAATATTCACCGTTACACCAGCTGGCTCTGCGGATCACAATATAGTATTCAACCTGTTGATCAGCTAATACTTTGACGTAACTTTTGTACAATTCATCCAGTTTACTGGAGTTTTTAAAAAAGTAACTTTTCGCGTTTTTCAAAATACCAGTAATATTTTCTGCTGCATCACCAAAGATCGCATAATCTCGTGAATCGGCTTGACTGTATTGCTGGTTAAGCAAATCGCCAGCCAGTTCTCCTGCATCAACAATAGTTTTTAACCCTGTTATTCGCTGGTTGATATCATCGGATTTGTTTTTATAATCGGCAATTGCCTGATGTGCTTTGTTATTAAACTGTTCCTGAATTGTTTTTAGTTTTAATAACGCCTGTGTCGCCTGTTGATAAACGGCTGGCGCTGAGTCACGAGTTTTGATAAGGAATGCAATTCGTTCACTGGTATGGCTCGCAGATTTTTTTGAGTCCGCCAGTTGTTGTTTGAATTGTTTAATGAGGATCCTTAACGCGGCTGCACTTTTTTGATCGTCTTCATCAAACACCGGTCGTATTTTTGAACGATAAAGCTGCTCGGCCAAGTTAAGCTGCTCAGTTGCTTTTATGAAAAACTGAGCCCAGTTCTCTTTGCTGGCATAAGGCTGTAGAAAAACCGACTGCTGGTGTGAGTCAAGATCTTGTAGTGCTTTTTCTTCCCGTTTAATGAAACCTTGATGTTGCTTCTGAGCATAAGCCATCAACTCAACTTCACGTACCAGGTTATCAGGTAAGCCGTTACAACCGCTTATCATCAAAATGACAAGCAGTGATGTCAGAACCCTGTAAATAGCTTTATTATCAGATTTCAAGCCATTCTCCGTTTTGAATAATGATGGGTTTGGTAAATTACATTTACTATGGATTAAGCACAAACAATGATAATAATCAACTTATCTGCAATACATCAATAGTGTTTGCTTTAACAGAGTGGCTTAAAAAAGCTTCTCTTTCAGGACGTTCCAGATCGTCATGCCAGGACTCAATACTCAGGTATTCGCCATCGTCTGATTCGAACTCATACACTTTTAACGGTATGCCTTCTTTCTTATTTTTAGCATCTTCAGCGTTTGAATAAAATAACCCGGCCCAGGTGTCATCATCACTGTAAAAATATCGTTTTCCCTTGAAAATAACCTCACCCTGCTCTTCATCAGCGATAAAGTCGAGATCGTTTCTGCTGACAGGTTTTCGATTAAATGATATATCGCGCAGTTTAATGGTGGCATCCGTCAGACAGACTTCCAGTTCATCATCGACTTCCCATTCGATATAAGTCGTTTTGCCACTGGTTAGTGAGTAAACCTGATACTCTGTGACCCAGTAATCTTTTTTTCTCAGGGAAAAATTAGACCATTTGACATCCAGATAACGGTAAAAATTCACGACCTGCCAAGTATCGTTAGCAAATTCAAGAATACCACCCTTTCTGACCGAAGTAATATCTAACTGTGTGCGCTCTGACACGGATAAGGGCTCAATGCTACGAATAGCATCAAGTCGCTGCTTAAAATCCTTCATTACGACGCTTCTCCTGATTCGTCAGGCTTTTTAAGTGATTCAATATCGAGAAGCTCGCCATCATTTTTGTCCTGTTTAGCCTGTTGTCGAGCATCGTGCAGGCCCTGGGCAACAGGCGATAACTCGGCTGTCATATCAGCCAGCCGCGCACTGGTTTCCCGCGCTTTTAAAGTGCTGTTGGCCATCGTTTCATTGGCGGTTTGGACCGCTTTCATTAACTGGTCAAATCCTTCTTCCATTTTTTCGATGGCAATTACCGGGTTATTGTAAAGGTCACCGACTTCCTGCGCCGCCTGGTTAACCGCTGCGGCATTTTGTGCCATCATATCGCCAAGCCCTTGTTGAAAGCCCTGCACCGCTTCTTTTACCGAATTCTGCCTGGCGAGTGCCGCCTGAATTCTCAGCGCATTGGTCATAACCATTGGCCCTACAGTCAGCGCCGAATCAATCTGCTCACTCAGTAGCTCGTTGGTTGCTACGGTCTGGTCAATACTGATAAAAAACTGGACCGCCGCCTGCTCCATGGTTCGTAAGTCACGGATCCGGCGAGCGGCTTTATTTTTAACGGAAGACAGTTTCTGTTTTTCCTGAATGTCATCGGCAGCAGTTGCGGCTTCCAGAGTTTCAACTTCTGTTATAAATAACTCACCCACGTAAACTTCAGATTGAATTTCCCGCTGTGCGCTCTGAATTTCATTGTATTGGTGCTCCAGTTCAATACTGGTTTCCAGCAATTCATCTTTTCCTGCCCGCAAGCCATTTAATATACCGCTGACATGGGTTTGCATTGGCTGGTATTTATGAACGAAGCGAGATACCGCTTTACGTTTCATGCCCTTTGGCATCCAGGAGAAATACCAGGCATTATGCAGCGAATGCGGGTTAAGCTCATCCATCGCCGAGCGTAGTTCCAGCAGTTTCTCGCCCGTTGGGGATTTGCCATCCAGTCCTTTTAATAGAGAGTTGACACTGTTGGCCATCAAATCATTGGCAGCCAGCATTTTTTTCTGAGACTTTGCACCAATCGCATCGACTGCCCGCATCAGTGCTGGTCCCGATTTTTCTCTGACTTCCCCGGCTAATGCTAAAGAGCGCTCTTTCATCGATGTCAGGGCTGATTTATTAGCCCATTTTGGTTGTTTGGTATTACTCATAGGATTCTCTTTTTATTATCTGGTTTTATTATCTGGTTTTATTATCTGGTAGTAAATCGTTGTTCCAGGAAGTGGGCTTTGTTTTTGAATTCATTGGTGTTACGGGTGGCGATGAGTTGTTCAACCTCGATTAATTCATCTCTCATTGCATGAATTCCTTTTTCTACTGAGCTAATCACCGTCTCATCAAGCCTTTCAATTTCTGTCAGTAACAAATAAGGTTTAATCGATTTTTTTGGCAGATACTCTGTTGCCATACGATTTATCACCCAGGCCAGTTCGCTTGCCGAGTCGGTCTGATTGATTTTTGGTAATAGGCCAATCAACTGGTCAATTAATGCCTCGAACTGCTCTCTGAGCATTTTAGCGATGATGGTCTTTCTAAGCTGTAGATTGATATCCAGAAGCGCATTAAGGCTTTTCTCTTCATCTGATAAATCATTCGCCTGAGAATGATTTGACGTTCGATCGCTGCTACTATTTTTTTGCATAGTTCCCAGAAAATAATACAAAGCAATAGCCAGTACAATGGTTGCAGCGATACCGATAACAAAACCCAGGATTTGAAATAACACGGCAAATATAATTAACGAAATAACGGTAATAATCAGGTATTTTTTTGATTTAGCAGTCATTTTTTCCCTTATTGATGAGTTCTGGCCGATTTATCAGCGGAGGAGCAAAATAAAAGATGCTAATTCTAACGCAATTATGGAAAGGAAATTCCAATATTTGCTGTGAAATTTTGTAAATATTTACCCTGCTGAATTTGATCGGTATTAATTTGACTGTAAAAAGAGATGATCATGTACATATTTCCAGCTTTTCAGTTAGTTAAAAAGCTAAAATAAGCTAGAATAAACTAGAATCAAGCAACTATTACAAAAATTAATTAACTGAATTTCTCTTAATACTGATAAGGGAAGTATGACGCTTATCGCCTGATTGACTGAATGATTGTTGCCACGCCGATATAAAATGCTGGCAAAAATCATCGACTTCATAAAGTGTTTTATCTATAGTTAGCCATGCTTGAACCCTTTAAGAAATAGGCTTTAGTTAACCGTTTTGATCGCGGTTCAAGCATTTAGTGTCATTTTCTTATACAAACCTCAGGTTATTTGCTCGGCTCCGCTAACAGATCTGCCGCCATCATATTATCCCTTAGTGCTCTAAACTCGGTTCCTTGATACCAGTTCGGCCATTGCTTACCCTTCGCCAAAATATAACCGGTGGCTAAATACAATTGAAGATCTTCTTTAGCGCCATCCCAGCCCCAGTCTTCGGAATATTCATCGCACAATTGGTGATAACATTTAGCGACTCGCTCACCGATTCGTTGATCAATTTCAGCTTCAATTTCGTTAAGAGGAACAGTGCCACCACCCACGCTTAATCCTGGTACACCTTTTTTAGCCAGGCTAAAATGGTCTGAGCGGTAATAATAACCTCTTTCAGGATGAGCCTCAGGTGTGAGAGTTCTATTTTGAAATGCGGCGGCAATTTTTAACACTTCTTCCAGTTCAGATTTCCCATATCCTTTAACACTAACATCCTTTTTACGACCTGTGATATTGATGCTGTCCATATTGATTAAACCAACAATTTTGGCTAATGGCATGGTTGGATTATCGGCAAAATATTTTGAACCTAGCGTGCCCTGTTCTTCAGCGGCAGCGCCAACAAATGTAATTGATCGTCTTGGCCTATTTTTAAGATTGCTATAGGCTCTGGCAATTTCTAAGATGCCTGCGCTGCCACTAGCGTTATCGTGCGCTCCGTTATAAATTTGATCGCCTTCCAGTGAAGTATCCTGACCCAAGTGATCAACATGAGCCATATAAATAATGTGCTCATCAGCCGCCTCGCTACCTGGCAAGGTTGCCACGATGTTATTTGAGCCGGATTGATTAAATGTAGAGCTTACTTGCACAGATGCCGTTAATCCTAAATTGATCGCTTTAAATCCTTTTAGCCTGGCCTTGGCTTTTTCTGCCGCAAAATCCAATCCCGCTTTACTGAATAGCTCGTTAGTTTTTTCAATGTTGAACCACATTTCCACGTCTACTACCGGGCCACTATTTTTATTTCTTGGTAAATGATACTGAGTACCGGTCCAACCATTTTTTATCACGCTCCAACCATAACTGGCAGGCTTCGTTTCGTGAATGATGATGGCTGCTTTAGCACCTTGTCTGGCCGCTTCTTCATATTTATAAGTCCAACGTCCGTAGTAGGTTAAAGTATTACCAGTAAACAAGTCTGGTTCGCCTGTCGCATAACCGGGATCATTCACTAACATCACCACCGTTTTTCCGCTTACATCCACTCCTTGATAATCATTCCAGCCATATTCTGGTGCGTTGATCCCGTATCCAACAAAGATTAATTCCGAGTCCACCAAAGTTCTTAATGGTTGTTTTTGTCTGGTATTAGCCACATAGTTTTCTGTCACATCAAATTGAATATCCGCTATTGTAAGGTTTTGACTGACGGTTGAGTTGATGGCTAACAACTCAACTTTTTGTAAATAACTGTCACCATTGCCAGGCTTGAGACCCAACTTCTTAAACGCTTTGGTTAAGTATTCAGCCGTCATTCGGTCGCCCTTGGAAGCAGGCTCTCTACCAGCCATTTCATCTGATGATAAATATTGAATATGTTGTTTGAGTTCAGGAATAGATATTCCTGCGTAAACAGCTTGAAAATCTTTATTTTGTAAAATATCGGCTGTTGTTTTTTCAATTTTAGAAACAATTTGTTTTTCACTGACTGTTTTTATCTTGTTGTCAGCTTCATTTTGGGTGGATTGTTCCGAGCAACCACCAAGGCTAAACGCCAGCAGCGTAAGCCCCAACAATAAGCTACCTTGCGTTTGTCGCTTTACTCTAAAATTAAAGTTTTTTCTGACATTCAGGTTATAAAAAATCATTTTGAAACACCTATGTTTTGTTTTGCAGGATGGTGTAATGGAAGCCGTATTCTGCCTTAAGCGCCGTAAAATAACTAGCTTGGTGTTGATTTACTTGTTGGCACCATACCTTAACTGAAAATATTCCCGATCAGACTTTTTCATTCCCTTTACCACCAAACTAAAAGAATTATCAATCATTCGCTCTATCTCCCCTGTTGGGATTGAGCCATCTAAAATAACCGTATTCCAATGACGTTTGTTCATATGATATCCCGGAATGACGGCGGCAAAAATATCTCTTAGCGCAAAAGCTTCGTCTGGATCACATTTTAGATTCATCCACCAGTCGCAATTATTTTTATCTCGACCACTACCATCTCCTTTGCCCATTTTCCCTAGGGCTAAAAGGGCAAACATTTTACCCTTCACCTTAAAGACTTTAACATCTAAACCAAAGGGATAATCGAGGATCGATTCAGGTTTGGATAACAAATAGCTTTCTGATTGAATGTGGTCCACAATTGACCCTCTGTTATTTAATGTTGAGTATTAACTTTGCCAAATTTATCATCTGGGCAATAGCGTCCATATAAGGCCATGATACTTTTTGAGTCGCCAGCAATCTGTTTCAAAATCCGCAAAAACTTATCTCTCTACAATCAATTGCTTGATTACTCAGCTCGCCCAGTGTAACGATTGTGCCAGAATGTCGACTTAGAGAGCATTTTCCAAAATGTGAAACTGGCGCGATGCCAACCTTTGCAACCTTGTATCGGATGTCTAATTCTAAGTACTGTCAATCCGTTTGATGGTACCAACTGGTCAAGCCTTACTCAAATTAATCACCTCCCCACCCGAGACTCGGCAAATATCAATAATAAGTTAACTTATATTGCTGAATCCGTTTTGAGACTTTCGTCACACTCTATCTGGCATATCATCTCAAAACAAAATAACATTGTTCTCATAGTGAGATATTTATTGATTTAATTCTCCGATATCACCCTATGACCCACTATGTCCTACTATGACCAGCTAAAAAAGTGGTAATCTCTTTGCCATATTCCAGACTCGCCCCCTCACTCCAAAACAAATTTATGCTTTTGGATTGAACTTTAATACATAAGTTGAGGCCATTTTTCAGCTAAATATTCACATGAGCCGCTTTGGATATCGCAGATAAAGTAAAATTAATAGAGAAAATAAAATATGGAAAAATTTAACAATAGCATTCAAATTAAAGTTTTTATCGGTTTTTTCGCCCTTGGGGTCGCCATTATAGGTCTTGTTTATTTTATTCTCTTTAATTCGGCACAAAGCCAGAATTTAATCGATGAAAAATCACGACTTCATTCACTCTCTGATTCACTAACTCGCATACAGCAAAGTAATGATATTTATATTTCGAATGCCGCTAGAGATTACGAAAGTTACTATCGCGATCTGGAAGTTTATTACAAAGTGTTAATTTCTGACATTTCTTCAATTGATAAAAAAACAGAAGATCTTGCTCGAACAAACCAAGTATTGACCGATATTTCAAAAAAACTTTTTAACCTCATTGCGTCATCAGAGATTGAAGAACTTAAACAGTCTATTGAAAACAGTAGAGATAGCTGGGAAAATTTCAGAACAGAATTAATAAAACAATTTGGTACGGACCTGGAAGAACCGCGACTCGAATGGGGAGCCAAATACATTGCTGAAAACGCTCGTTCGGTATCATCTAAATTTGACGAATTAATCAGCGCTTTTGACAAGATCAGTAGTGAACAATCGGAGCTCTCAAAACTTTCCGGGCAAATTACTGTTGCGGTATTGCTAATTTTCTTTATTTCATTTGCTATATTTTTCTATTTTCATGTTGCCAATCCACTACTCATAGCGAAACTGGCATTTCAACGTGTTTCAGAAGGTGATTTTGGTCATCAGATCAGGGTACGTAGACATGATGAAATAGGCCAGTTG
>JAUUYO010000149.1 GCA_030590405.1 Kangiellaceae bacterium | reverse complement strand
CATTAATATCGGTAAATAATCGAAAACATTGATACGGTAAAAACCTTTGTGCTTGTAAATGTTTGGGAGCAATGCATTCTAATTTATACAAGGTTTCAACCAGTAATGTTCCCGCTTTTATCGCTTTGTTTTTTAGAATACAAACACTGGCATTGCCTTTATTTTCGCCCAGGATCAGGTCGACTGCGCCAGTGATCATCGGATGTTCCCAAGTCAAAAAATGCATATCATCACGGCTAAGAGCGGTACTCCTGTCATAAGTGGCGGTGAGTCCTTCTTCTGCCAGTCCAGGAAAAGCGCCAACAAACATATGGTCGCCGGGTCGAATTACATAAGCTTTATCAGAATGATCTTCAAAATCAACCCCAAAACGATTCCAGGTTTTTTGCATAAAAAGCTGTGGTGATTTGTCGTCCATGCTTTTTACTTGCTCAATCAGTCGATCAGCATTTTGTTGGTCAAAGGAAGATAACTCCAATAGCTTATCTTTGCCTTTTTCCATATCCTGATTAATTTGTTTGGCTAAATCTTGCGTTTGTGTGAGCAATTTACTTCGAGTTTCCGGATTATCAGAATGTAATAACGCCTCGCTCAGTAACGCTTCGGTTGCCGCAAATATTTTCCCCCCAGCAGCATTAGTTTTTTCAAAGGCCTGCATACCTTGCTGATACCAGTCGAACAAAACTTGTTGTGCGGTATTTTGCATATAGGGTACATGGATTTTGATGTCCTGGGTTTGACCAATTCGATCGAGTCGTCCAATTCTTTGTTCCAACAGATCAGGATTAAGCGGAAGATCCATTAATACCAGATGATGACTAAACTGGAAATTGCGGCCTTCACTACCAATTTCTGAGCAAAACATGGCTTGAGCGCCATCTTGCATATCAGCAAAATGAGCAGCTGCGCGATCACGGCTAATCAAATCCAGATCTTCATGAAAGGTACAACAATTGATCCCCAGCTTAAATCGACAAAACAGATCCAGGTTAATTGCGGTATCTTTACTGGCGCAAATAATCACCACTTTTTCCTGTCGGTGAGCTTTAAGAAAACCCTTTAACCATTCCGTTCTGGGGTCAAATGCACACCAGCTATCGTCATCAAATAGAGTTTCTGGATGGATCAGTTGCTGTGTAGCGATCTCTGGAACCGGCGATAAATCGAGCTGTGCGGCTTGATATTCGGCGCAGGCTTCCAGCGGGTGAGCCACTAAATTTCGATTAGGAAAGCCTTTAATATTTTTTCGGGTATTGCGATAAACCACTCTGCCAGTGCCATTTCTATCGAGCAATTCAGCTAGAATGGTCGCTTTGTTTGATTCAATGATTTCACAATCTTTTATATAGCTTGAGGCTTTCTTTTTTAACTTTTCAGTCCAAATGCCGTTTTCGTCCAGCTCGCTGATCAGCTCGGCGATTGGCTGATAGTCATTTTGTTCATTAATAAAAATATTCAGATCATAAAAGCGATCAGGGTCGAGTAATTTTAATCGGGCAAAATGGCCATCTTGACCGAGTTGTTCTGGAGTTGCTGAAAGCAATAATAAACCGGCGGTATTTTTGGCTATTTTTTCGACCCGCTGATATTCATTGCTTGGGTTTTCCGGGTGCCATTCCAGATGATGGGCTTCATCAACGATCAATAAATCCCATTCACCCACTGCCATTAAATCAATATCACAATTGGCCATAAACTCAGTTGAACAAAGTACCAATTGCTCGCTGAGGTAAGGGTTTTCTAATTCTAAACTATCGAAATCGGTTTCATCTTCTAATCCAAGTTGATGTAAATCTTCTTGGTCAAATTGAGTCAGGGCATCGATCCGTGATTGGTCAAAAATATTAAAATGTAAGTTAAAGCGGCGGATCATCTCTACAAACCACTGATGGATAAGCGTTTGAGGGACGATGACTAACACGCGTTGCGCCCGTTGACTGAGCAGTTGCTGATGAATAATCATGCCCGCTTCAATAGTTTTACCAAGACCAACTTCATCGGAGAGCAGTACTCTTGGGGCAAAACGATTGCCGACTTCTGAGGCAATATGTAATTGATGGCCAATCAAATCGACTCGCGGTCCTTGCAAACCGATAATTTGAGAGCTTTGCTGTTTTTCTCTGGCTTTCATCGCCGAATAACGTAGTTCAAACCATTTTAACGAATCAATCTGGCCAGAAAACAGCCGGTCGCTGGCTTGATCCAGCTTTAAATAATGATTGAGTTGGGTCTCCGGCAGAGGGATCAGCTGATCGCTGTCCTCAGATGCTTTTACCATATATACCAAGGTGCCATTATGAGGTTCTACTTTTTCAACGATTAACTTATCACCATGTTGAGTTTCGATTTTATCGCCTGCGGTATAGGTTATTCTGGCCAGGGGGGCATTGTCACTGGCATAAGTTCTTTGTTCTTCAGTGGCGGGAAAGAAAACAGAGACCAATCGATGGTCGACCTTTTCAATGATCCCAAGACCTAATTCGGTTTCATTTTCACTTAGCCAACGCTGGCCTACGGCAAAATCGTTCATCATCTATCTTTTCTGGGTATTTCGGGGACGAGATTATATCATTAGCTCTTGCAAATACTAGGTTAGAGCGAGCAAAATTGTTATTTTTAGTTTCTCACTATGCAATAATCTACCATCGCATAAATGAAGAGGGAATAAGAGTATGAGCAATAACCTGATAATATCTTCGATAGGGCAAATTGCTATCGCAGTCTCCGATATACAAACATCTCTGGATTTTTATCAAAACACTCTCGGTTTAAAGCTTTTATTTGAAGCGCCGCCCAATTTAGCTTTTTTGCAATGTGGTGAGGTGCGAATTATGTTGAACAGCAGACCCTAGAGTTCCAAATAGTCATTTGATTCGATGTACTTTTGATAAAGCGCTTTGACATCTTGCTTTACCGGATCAATATCCTTCGTCTCAAGAAATTCACTATTCCATAACTTGGAATAAGATCGCTCACCAAGGTCGCAGGAAAAAGTCACAATGCGTTTGCCTTTGCCCATTTTTGCCGCAGCAAACACCGCACCAGCGACGTTTAATGCCGTGCTTGAACCCACCACAATGCCATCATGATTGCGAACATAACGAGAAAATGCGACTAAGTCTTTATCCGGTAAATTCACGGAACGATGAATTTTGGCGGCTTTAAAGTTTTCAACCAATCGCATGATGGCGATCCCTTCGGTAAATGAGCCGCCTTCACTGGCCACATATTCACCGGTTTTTAGATAGTTATGTATCCCTGAGCCATCAGGATCAACTAGCCAGGTTAAAATCTCAGGGTTTTTCTCAGCAAAGAATTTGGAGTTACCACCTATGGTTCCGCCGGTTCCGCAAACTGAAACGAAGGCATTGATGTTGCCATCTGTTTGCCGCCAGATTTCCGGTGCGGTGTGTTGGTAATGAGCTTGATAGTTGCTGGTATTTTCAAATTGATCGGCCCACCAATAGTTTTTATTTTCCTCAGCGATCCTTCTGGCGGTATGGTAAAAATGATTTTGATTGGCAAAAGGGCAAGGGTCTACCAGACGTAGTTCTGCGCCATGCAATTCGATTAATCGCTCTTTTTCTGGTGTCTGACCTTTTGGCATCACCACGATTAAATCAAATCCCAGTGCTTTGGCCACCAGCGCTAAGCCAATACCGGTATTTCCGGCGGTACCTTCAACAATCGTCATTCCGGGTTTTAGTTTGCCAGATGCTATGGCATCCTGAATGATTTGCAAAGCGGCTCGGTCTTTAATACTGCCACCCGGATTTTGCTGCTCACATTTTAGCAGAATTTCACACCCGGTTAACTTGGAAAGCGATTGAATTTTGACCAGATCGGTGTTGCCAATAGTCTGGCTGATATTGTCAAGGATCATATTGTCAAGGAGCATATTTGATGACATTCATCTATCTCTTTATAAAGATTATGACTGGTTAATTACCAGGCAGGAGCAGTTTGCGATCAGTAAAGCATTCGCACATTAGAACTCACTACTGGTGATCTATAAAATAATTTCTAGCTATTTGCTTATAACCAAACTACATTCGTCGCGCCTAAATTGACGGCATTTTAACCCGCAACAGTGATGAACTATGAAAGATCAACAGCCCCTATTCTGGTTTTTAATCTGTTTCTTTTTGAGTTATTTGGTTTTATAACTATAATGCGACTCGATTTGCTCTTTGGTTAAAATGCCGTAGATTTTATCCTCTGTCGTTGAGGTTGTTCTGAAAATATAAATGGCGTCAACATTCTCGCGTTCCATAGTATCCAGTGCCTCTTCCAGATTAGCCTGTAGATAAACCGATGCCACATCTTGCCGATCGGCGGGGATGGCTAACAAATCGATATCTTTTTCTATCGGGCGAGCGATACTCTCATTTTCTTCAGCATCTTTGACCGTTTGTCGCTCTTTTAGCTCCAGAACGAAACGGGCGAGGTCGTTAGCGGCTAATAGAGAAGTGGGAACTTGATCTTGCCTTACCAATATCCATTTAGGTACATTTTCCAATAATTTTTCAGCCGCCTGAAAGCTGATAAATTTTTCCTGTACGACTAATTTCCTTTCCATTAAGCCCGCAACACCAACACTGCGTAAATACTGCGATAACGGATTGATCCGCAGATCTAATCCTTTTGCTCTTAACTGAGAATGGAAAATAGAGGATTGTTTAAATACCTGAGAGACCACCAAGTTACTGATCACCACAGCGATCATTCCGGGCAATAGAACATTAGGGTTGTTAGTCAACTCCAATAGAGTCATCAGTGCAGTTAATGGAGCTTGCAGAATAGCGCTCATCATGCTTGCCATTCCGACCATTGAATAAAAGGCATATTCGGAGGCATATTCTGGCAATATCATCGCGCCGATTGAGCCAATAATTCCGCCAACCATTGCGCCGATAAACATGCTGGGGCCAATGGCTCCACCGGGTAATGAAAGACCGGAACAGAGGATTGTCGCTAATAGTTTGCCAACAAATGCAATCGCCAATATCTGTAAGGTTAAATTGCCATGCAGCGCTGAGTTGACCGTATCATAGCCGATCCCCATAATTTGGGGGGCTGCCAGAGCCAATATCCCAACGCCTGTTCCGGCTATACTACATTTTAGCCAGGTAGACAATTTACTTGCTTTGGCACTTACCAGAGTCGTGCCTTTGATAAAAAGGCTAGCAATTGTACCAATCACTAACCCGAGTAAAATAAAATAAGGAATTTCCCAGAGCGACTGGAGATCGAGAGAGGGTACGATAAAGGCGATGTTATTGCCAAATACAATCCGCGATAAAATCGCCGCAGACACCGAGGATAAAATCAGTGGAATAAAACTACTTACGGTATATTCCATCATTACCACTTCCATGGCAAAAATTACCCCGGCCAACGGAGTATTAAAACTGGCCGAAATCGCCGCTGCGGTGCCACAACCTACCAGGATGCGAATGCTGTTATTCGGTAGTTTCATCCGTTGGCCCAGCCAACTACCGGATGCTGAGCCTAAATGAATACCGGGGCCTTCTTTACCAACCGATTGGCCAGTTGCTATGGTTAAACCACCAATCAAAAATTGAACCAACGCGTTACGCCAATTGAGATAGCCCTGGTGAAAAGTCATTCTTTCAAGAACATGACCTACTCCGACCTGGCGATAATGCTTGCCGACTTTATGTAAAATAAACCCAACCAGAATACCGCCCAATGTGGGTAAAGCCAGTCGAAACCACCAAGGGGCTGATTCAAAATCGCCTGTTGAGTCGCCGGTATGCCAAAGGATAAAACCGCTTTCGATAAATAATCTGAATAATACGATCACCCCACCGGCTAAAATGCCGCTGATAAATCCTAAAGCAGCGAGCACTGGCAGAGCATCTAAGCTGCCAAGTCTTATGCGTATGGATTCAAAAAACGGCATCGTGTGATATCAGGGTATTATTTTTTAACTGAGAGCAATCAAATCATTGCGCAAAGTTTCAGGTTTAAGCGTCAGTTATTAAGTCTGGATTAATCCAGGTTAAAGTTGCTACGCAGGAAATTTTTTGTGGTTTTTCATGGATATTATTGCCAAAACCCGCAAATCTTGGGTTTTTGGCTAAACCACTTTAAAAACAGGATATAACCTATTGATAAAAAAGACAAATAATTCGAGCAAATATGTGAAGTTATAGTGATTATTTTAGTCCGGATAGCTTGTTTGAGCCGATGGTAGTTATTTGGATCGATTATAGTTATTTGGGGCGATTATAGCTGTTTGAGTCAACTAGCGTGCATAAATCTGTATGTTTCGCTCAACATTGATTAATACTTCTAACATATTTTCATATAAACAATAGGCATAGCGGCGCTCGCCATTCATGTTATCGCCGGATCGGGATTTTTCATTTGCACAGCGTTTTTGATTTAATTTGATCTTGTTCTCGATATTTTTTAGCTGCTCTTGCTTTTTACCGGAGTCATTATTTTGCGTTTGTTGTTGGATTTTGTTCAGGATGTTCTTTTTTAACTTTTCATAATTGATCTGCATACATTCGCTGTAGATGTCATTCTGATGGGCTTGACCGCAGGCATTCGCCTCATCCATCGCCCGATAGACTTCGTTCGATAAAAAAGCCTGACCTGGCGGCGATAACAACAAACAGACGAGAGATATGCAAATGGTTAAAAGAGTTTTGGCTGGACAAGATGACATTGTATTGTTGAAATTGGTTAATGAATGGTTTCAGTATAACGGAATATGTTGTTATGATGCGGCTAATTTAATCGATGGTGCCAATGATTTGGCAGGCGATTTAAGCTAAACTGCGCTAACAGCCAAACTGGCATAGACCATAATTAATTATAAATAGCCACAATGAATCAATCCAGCTTAGTTATAAAACAGCAAAAATCTCGCCTCTGGTACCTGACCGCAGTATTTTCATTGCTGTTGTTATTTGTTGTAACTTACATCGCCGGACGTTATTTAGCGTTAGCCGATTTAGCCTCGACCAAGGACGATCTGGAAAAATCGCAACAACGATTGGCGGACACTCAGGATGCTTTAGGCAGGGCTTCGGAGAGTCTGGTGATGCAAAAGCAATCCTCGCAGGTTGACAACCAGTCCAATCAGGAGCTGGTCAATAGCGTCAAGAATATGCAACAAGTCCAGAATGACTTAGAAGAGGAACTTAAGTTTTATCGTAATATTATGGCTCCGGAGCGGGATCAGAAAGGATTGACCATCGACTCATTAAAAGTGTCAAAAACCGATAAACAGGATGAATTTCACTTTAGATTGACATTGATCCAAGCGGGTAAGCAATCCCAATTTTTAAAGGGTGATATAGTTTTGCGCCTTACTGGACTTTTGAATGGTAAAAACACAGAATATGATTTTCGTGAACTAGGCACTTTTAATTCAAAACATTTTCAGTTCCAATTCAAGTATTTCCAGAACATACAAGGATTTATCAATTTACCATCAGGATTTGAGGTAAATAAGTTGACTATAGCAGCGCGAACCAAGGGACTAAGGAAAAACCAAAAGGCAGAAAAACAGATGATCTGGCAACCTGAGGAGAGCCAAAATTATGTTCGGTAATAGAAATAAAGGGTCCAAGAAACAAAACTCGCCCAAAGCAAAAGCGGGCGCGGCAGATACGTTAATCTGCAAACAGACCAAAATCACTGGTGATATTAATTTTACTGGTGTGTTGTATGTGGATGGCCATGTGAAGGGCGATATTTCGGCAGAAGAAGTGGAAAATTCACTACTAACGATCGGGACTAATGGTTATGTTGAAGGTGAGATAAACGTCCCTCATATCATGATTCTTGGGCGAGTTAAAGGTGATGTACATGCTCTGGAGCACGTCGAATTAATGTCCGATTCGAGGGTTGAGGGTAATGTGTATTATAAATTGATTGAAATGGCTATGGGCGCGGAGGTGAATGGGCAAATGCTGCATACCGTGGAAAAGCAAAAACTATTGGGTCATCATGGAGTCGAGAAAACAAAGGTCGAGCAAACAAAGAAAGATAACACTTCCGCTTTAGACAATGATAAAATGCTCAAAGATTAAGCATTTATCGAATTAGTTGAGAAATACCATGTCAGAAAACTCCAATAGCGGTTCAGGAGTTGCCAAAGCTAGCCCCATTATTTTCACCCAGGCGGCTAGCGCCAAAGCAAAAGAACTGATCACCGAAGAAGAAAATCCCGATTTGAAATTGCGCGCTTATGTGACTGGTGGCGGTTGTTCGGGGTTTCAATATGGTTTTGCCTTTGAAGAAGAGCAAAACGAAGATGATATGGTGATCGAAAAGGATGGTGTCAGGCTATTGGTCGATGCGCTGAGTTTTCAATATCTGGTGGGTTCGAAGGTTGATTATAAAGAAGATTTAGATGGCTCTCGGTTTGTGGTTGAAAACCCCAACGCGACTACGACCTGCGGATGTGGCTCTTCTTTTTCGATTTAATCTTTTTATTGTATTCGTAGGGTGGATTAGCGCAGCGTAATCCACCGATACCGAAACATCTACAAATTCAGATTTTAGATGATATGGAACCTTTAAACCAAATTATTGAAAAGCATCTTTTTGTCGATGAAGACAGTATAAAGGTGATCGAGTTACTCTCTCAAAATTGCCCCAAAATATCCAAACAAAAACTCAAACTCGCGATG
>JAUUYO010000320.1 GCA_030590405.1 Kangiellaceae bacterium | reverse complement strand
GGGTTTATTGTCGGCGCTGTCGCTGGTGTATTAGTCGGCGAGCAAGTAGAAAAAGCCAGTCAACTGGATGATGTCATCGCCGAGCTTGATCAATCTAAATCTAATCAACAAACGCTTGAAATGGAAATTGCCGACTTACACAGCAGTAAAAATATTGAACCGTCGACTGCCCCATCAAACGCCGATTGGATTACCCAGGGATTGACGCTTAATCTAATGTTTACCACTAACTCGGCAAAGTTATCAGACAGCGATCTGGCGATGATCAAGCGATTATCAGAAGTCTTGACAGAGTACCCAGAGCTAAATATAAAATTAGATGGATACGCTGATCCAAGAGGTAATGAAGAGGCTAATTTTCAACTATCACTGAGACGTACTCAAACGATAGAGAGTGCTTTTGAATCATTGGGGATCACCGCTTCACGATTATCGATTAAAGCGCATGGTGAAACTCAAGCAAAAATAGGAGACATTGATAGCTATTCGATGGACCGACGGGTCAGTATGAGCTTTTTTAGTAACGCAGCAGAGGTTGTTGCTCAAAACTAAAACAGCCAATTCTTTATTTTTAACCAGGGTGTACTTGATTTTAGAATGAGAGTACCCCTCCCCTTTTTTTTCGTTATTATGCCCAATCCTGGTGTCAGATCCATAGCTTACCAAATAGTGGATAAACATATGCCTGACCTGCCTGAGCTTTGATCAAAGCAAATACACCGAATAAGATCAGCATCGAATGGATACAGGTAAAATACAGGATCAGCCACATCCAGGTATAAACTGAATCAAAACTGCCAAACCCTAAAATCAAGGCGCTCACTACCAACAGTAAAATTCCAGCGACGATATTTGCCAGAATCGATTGGCGATAGTGTTGTACCAAAATCGAATGCGGCTTGGTATTGGTCTTGTTGTATAACAAAATTAAAATCACAAAAGATAAAACCGGCAGAACGGTAATATTAGTCAAAAATAAAACCTGCGCCAGAGCGGCTGATTTTTTCTGCTTGTGGTTATTGCTCTTATAGGGAACCATCAAATTTTCTCCAGTTAACACCTGATACTTCGTAATCTCACCCCTGTATACCCTTCTACGCTTGTCTGTAGAAAATGTCAAACAGGTTGTTTTCTATTTCATTTAGTTATATTTTTATACCTGAGTTATCTCCACGAATATTTCAGAAAACTCATTGAAAAGCTATATGTCGATCGGCTTTCATGACGAACTATGACCGAAATTTGTTTCGACTAAAGGGACTTAGTTGCCTGTCGCTAAGATTTTAATGTTGAATGAATGTTAAGTGTAACGGGTAAATTGATAGTGACTATTGTTCCTTTACCCAGTTCAGAGTTCAATTTTAGCACGCCGCCCATCGCGCTAGCTAAGTCACGACTAATGGCTAAACCTAATCCGGAACCCTGATTATTTCTGGTGTTGCTGCTATCTACCTGTTCAAACCCCTCAAAGACTCTTGCCATTTTATCTCGCGGTATACCGATCCCGGTATCGATAACTTTGATCTGTAAATTATCCGAGGTAATTTGAGTTTTTATCCTAATGCTTCCTTGGTCAGTAAACTTTATCGCGTTGCCAATAATATTAAACAGGATCTGTTGTAACCTCGTTCTATCCTGGATAATATTTTGTGGCGTTTTAGCTGATTGAAAAATTAATTGAATATTTTTTTTATCCGCTAACGGCGAACAAACGATAACTACATCATTGATTAGCTCGCTCAATTCAAAATGGCTTTTGATAATCGTGACGTTGCGACTCTTCAATTTTGACATTTCTAAAATATCATTGATAACCTGTGCCAGCTGCTCACCGGACGATTTAATTAACTGGATTAGTTCTACGTTTTTCTGACTAAGGGTATTTTCTGGTTCTTGTAAAAGAACATCAGAAAGACCGATAATGCCATTAAGAGGTGTTCGTAACTCATGAGAGGTATTTTTTAGAATACGATCTTTAATCCCGTCAAGTTCTTTTAAACGAATATTCGCCATTTGTTGCCTGACAATTTCTTTTTTGCTGGCCACTCGATAATACAAAAAGAAAACGATAACAAAAATAATCCCAATAGAAACCAGCCAGATCATTTGATTCTGTTTTTGCTTTTCTAAATTGAGTGAAAGAATTTGATGTTGTTGTTGAGCGTTTTTTAATTGTTCTTCTGTTTCCATCATTTGTCGATCAATGCGGGTGATTTCAGCAAGTTGACGAACCTTTTCTCCGCTAAGGTCCTCACTTAATTGATTGGCCGATTGACTATGCAATAGGGCCTTTTTAAACTCATGCTTCGCCGCATATATCTTTGATAATAATAAATGAGCCTGTTGGGCTTTTGACTTAAATCCTGATTGTTGAGCATCACTCAAGGTAAGCAATGCTTGCTTGGTGGCTTCGGAATAACGTTCACTTATAAATAGATAATCGGCCAGGTTAGCGCGACTACTGATCACCAGCCCTTCAAAATTATTTTCTTGAGCAATAGTTAGTGCCTTGTTCATAGTTTCTAAGGACAATTGAGTGTCTTTTTGCCTGTCAAATATACGGGTTTCAGCAAATAAAGCATAAATTTCCAGAAAAGGGTCAGGGTTTTTCTTTAGAAATAATTTTGCAAGCTTACTAAAGGATTTAGCTTGCTCAATATTATCTAGACCGGAATGAATATCGGTTAATCCAATGTATGCGACTAACTGATCTTCCTGATTTTTAGATAACAAACTATTTTCTAATTGAAGATTCC
>JAUUYO010000037.1 GCA_030590405.1 Kangiellaceae bacterium | reverse complement strand
GTTTCAAAGAAATGTTTAACTTTATTGCTAGAGTCGATTTTATCAAAACTGATCTCGCCTTCATTGGGCATAAATAAGGTCACTGTAAAAGAACCATCTTCATTGGGCAGTGCAATTAACATATGTCCGCCTCTCGGCCAGATATGTAAGGAGTTTGCGTCGATCTGAAATTCACCATTATTTCCAGGGGGAATACGTAATTCTTTGTAACTGTGACCCAATTGTAAAATATCCAATTGCCTGGATTCGATTTTATGGATGGCTTCACGAACCGCTGACGCGCTGCCATCGGTACCAATGACTCTGTCAAAGTTTTTCTCGGTCACTTCACCTGTCCGTTGGCTTTTAAGTTGAAGGCGATTATTTTCAAAATTAACCGATTCACATTTTTGTTCAAAGTAAATCTTGACCAGACCGGTCGCTTCCGCGGCGTCCATACAAATTTTATTTAAGTCTCCGCGAGAAACCGAATAGATCACTTCTTCAGGTTTTTGTCCGTAGCTTTGAAAATTTTCATTGCCATTTAAGTCATGCACCATGCGACCTTTCATGGTGGTCAGGATCGGCGTTACTTTGTCCATCAGACCGGCTTTCTCTAACGGGTATATTCCACGATTGGCTAATGCCAGATTGATCGAACGTCCGGCGCTGATGTCTTGTTTTCGCATATCCGGTCGTCTTTCATATATTTCGACTTTAAAGCCCCGTTTGGCGAGTAGTACCGCGAGTAACGAACCCACCAGGCCTGCACCGATCAAGGTAATTGTTTGCTGGTTTTTAGTATTCATAGTCATCTCTAATTATTTTTTACAGCGGCGGATAATATTTGCACAAATTGATAAACATCTTCAAAGGAATTGTATTGTGGCACTGGAGCAACTCTTATCACGTTAGGATAACGCCAATCGCCAGTGACGCCTTTTTCTTCGATGGCGTCAAAAATTTGCTTGCCTCGCTCGGCAGAGTCACCCGGTCTAAGTTTAAGTGCTAATGAAAGTTGGCTACCGGAAGAGGTCGCGTCTGAAGGCGTTAGAATATCGATATCATCGGCTAATTCGGTTTCGAGTAAAAAGCGCATATAACCAGAGAGTTTTAAAGCCTTCTCTCGAAGTGATTTGATCCCTCCAGCCTTTTTAATCGTATCCAAAGAGCCTCGAATAGCCGCCAAAGATAATACTGGCGGATTAGACAATTGCCAGGCTTCGGCAGATTTCATTGGTTTAAATTTATTTTCCATTTTAAAGCGGGACATTTTATCGTGTCCCCACCAGCCTGCAAATCTTGGTAGATTTTCATCATGATGATGATTTTGATGGACAAAACAGCCCGCGACAGAACCGGGGCCTGAGTTAAGATATTTGTAAGTACACCAGCAAGCAAAATCGACATTCCAGTCGTGTAGTTGCATCGGAATATTACCGGCCGCATGCGCTAAATCAAATCCTACATTACAACCTTTTTCATGAGCTAACCGAGTGATACTTTGCATATCAAAAACCTGGCCAGTGTAGTACTGAACGCCCGGTAACATTACCAAGGCGATTGAATCACCTTCTTTTTCTATCAATTCTAAAATATCTTCATTTCTGATGATTTCTTCACCCTCTCTCGGTTTAATCAACAACATGGATTCATCTGGATCAAACCCGTGAAACTTTACTTGCGATTCGACTGCATAATGATCCGATGGGAAGGCGTGTTCTTCAATAAGTATTTTGTGACGAGTTTGAGTGGGGCGATAAAAACTCACCATCATAAAGTGAAGATTAGCAGTCAATGTATTCATTGAAACCACTTCATCGGTTTTAGCTCCGACGATATCGGCAAACCCTTCGGCTAAAAACTCATGGTAAGGCATCCAGGGGAAGTCGCCACTAAAATGCCCTTTAACTCCGAGCTGTGCCCACTGCTCGAGTTCTCGGCGAACATATTCTGCGGCAAGTTTTGGTTGTAAGCCCAGCGAGTTGCCGCACAAGTATATTTCCTGTGTACCATCGGCCATTTTAGGGATAGTAAATTCGTTTCTGATTGCAGCAATTGGATCTTGTAGGTCCATTTTTTGTGCAAATTCTAAAGTGTTTTGGTAATTCATTGTTATCTCATTTTAAATTAATTTATACAAAACCGGTCTTGAGGGTAGCGCATCGGTTTCAATTTCTGGGATTTGTAGGTTGCACAAATAGTCGCCATCTTCGATTTTATTATTCACAAAAATCATTTCAGTAATGGTCTTGTTGATTATTGATTGAGGGTTCAAGTTTTTATCCCCAAACGCGACATTCCAGAAAATTCGGTGGTTGGTTAACTGGCCATCATCATACATTTTATCGACAGATGGGAAGTCAACCATCAGGTGCTTTACTTGTCGCCTGGTTAGATAGTTCATGGCATCATTGGTTAAAAAAGGCGGATAGTGATCAGCATCATAAACTCGCGATTTTTTTCCCGTTTCGTTTGGTAGAGTGCGGATCACTAAGCCTTGCAATTGGTGATCGGAAAATTCTTTTAGACTTAGCTCCAATTGCTTTTTTGTGATTATTTCATTATTTTTATCTAAACAGGGTTGATAGCTTTCTTTGGTCTCTGAGGCGGACTGCGCTTGTAAACTGATTAATATGCACGGAAAAAACGAATCTTCAATTGCCTGATAAACCGGGACCAGCTGATTGACGATATGTGAAACGGATTCGGTATGGGTGCCATTGCAGTGCGGAATAATGGTAAGCTTATTAACATTGCAACTGCCGTTTTGATTAGTGTCGCCAATAAAATCGCCAGCGATTAATGTTTCACTCACGCATTCTGGCGCGCCAAAGTGATTCGGTTGCTTGCCGTTTGGCAGTAACGTGATGGCGATGCTTTGCCCCTGACTGAGATCGGCGGAGTAGTCTTTATGGTTAATCGTTAAAGTTACTTTCATATCGAACTACTTTATAAACCTCTCTTTATTTAAACCTAACCACTCGAGGGCTGTACCGTTAAGCAATCGTTGTTTAATTTTGTTATCAGTAATCGTTTCATGGATTAATTTTCCCGGTTGCAATTCTCCCAATGGAAAAGGGTAATCGGTGCCGAGCGCTAGACGGTCAGCCCCCATTAATTCAATTAAATAATTAAGCATTGGCGCATCATGGACTAAGGTATCAAGATAAATTTTGTTTAAATATTCTCTGGGATTAATATCATTATCTTTAGCGACTAGATCCGGGCGACAATCAAAGCCGTGTTCAATTCTGCCGATAGTCGAAGGAAAAGAGCCGCCACCATGGGCAAATGCGACTTTTAAATCTGGTAGCCTTTCAAACACGCCGCCGAAGATCATCGAGCACATGGCGAGTGAGGTTTCAGCGGGCATGCCCACCAACCAGGGTAGCCAGTAATCTTTCATTTTATCGGTTCCCATCATGTCCCAGGGATGCACAAAAACGGATGCGCCGAGATCTTGCGCGGCTTCAAACACGGCAAATAATTCCGGTGCATTTAAGTTCCAGTCATTCACATGTGAGCCAATTTGAACGCCAGACAGTCCGAGCTCATTGACGCATCGCTCTAATTCCTTAATGGCCAAATCGGGCGATTGCAGCGGTATGGTTCCAAGTCCGGCAAAACGGCTGGAATGGGTATCACAAATTCCCGCGATATGATCGTTCAATAATTTGGAAATATCTAAAGCATCTGCCGCTTTCGCCCAGTAGCTAAACATCACTGGCACGGTGGAAAGAACCTGTACATCGATTTTATGTTGGTCGCATTCTTTCATGCGAACTTTTGCGTCCCAACAGTTGGCATCGATTTCACGAAAGAAGTGATCTTCTTTCATCATTCGCGCGCAACCGCATTTATGATGGTCCAAATGGATCCATCCGCCGTAGCCGTATTTTTCTTTTAAGTTAGGCCAGTTTTTTGGCAGTATGTGGGTGTGGATATCGATGGTTAGCATATTTAATTCTTCCCAAAAATTAGTTCTTATTCAAACTCAAATTTATTATGTGGCATTACATGGCTGCATGAGTCGCAGGTGCGCAATTTTTTACTGGATAAAAATCGGTTAAATACTGCGCCAAAATCATTTTCAATATCTTTTAGTGGAAAAAACTCTTCGTAGAGTTTGTGATTACATTTTTCACAAAACCACATCAATGCGTCAGTTTCATCCGGGCGGCGAACTTGCTCGATGACCAGGCCAATAGAGTGTTCAAATCTTACTGGTGAATGAGGCACTTTTGGAGGCAGCAAAAAGACATCGCCAGCGCCTAATCGATATTCAACTACGCCACCATCTTGTTGAGTGCGAAGCAATAACTCGCCTTCCAGTTGATAGAAAAATTCTGCCCCTTCGTTGTAGTGAAAATCTTTTCGGCCATTTGGGCCGCCAACCACCATGATGATCATATCGCCTTGGCGATAAACTTCTTTATTGCATACCGGCGGCTTAAGTTTGTCCCGATTTTCATCGATCCATTTCTGGAAATTAATAACTTGCATTGGTGCGCTCATTTTATTTTTTCCATTTTGTTTGTTTCGTTATGATGCTTGTTTCGTTATGATGTTCGATGACAGTTATTTAACCGTCGCAATACATTTTAACTCAATCGCGATTGGTGTCGGTAAACAGTTGATTTCTATGGTTGTCCGACAGGGTTGATTGTCGGCAAAGTACTCGGCATAGATTTTATTGTAAGTTTTGAAATCATCTTTCATATTGGTGAGAAAAACCGTGACGTCCACCAGTTCCATCCAGCTCGACCCGGAAGCTTCTAAAATGGTTCGAATATTGTCAAACACGCTACGGCATTGAGTTTCGATATCGTATTCTTTGATCGAACCATCTTCATTGAGAGTAACGCCGGGGATATCGGTTGTGCCTGCTTTTCTGGGGCCGACGCCGGATAAAAATAATAAATTGCCCACTTTTCTGGCGTGCGGATAAGCGCCAACAGGGGCGGGGGCTCTATCTGTATTAATACCGGGGTCTGTACAAATGGTTGAATTAGCCGTCATTTTTGATTGTTCAGAATTCATGTTTTTTCTCGTAACTCATTGGTTTTATTCATTCCAATAAAATGAGTGACGATCAGTGAATTCGGACTATTTTATTTGGAAGGTGATTAAGTCAGTAATTGTTCGTTATTCAATTGAGAATAGCACAATTACTTGAGAAAACAGGTTAATTGAGGATGAATTTGCAGCCGCAAAGACTTGCAAAAATATTTGAAGAAGCCTTTGGTGTGTTGATTAAAAACATAAATGCTCAAAAATAGGGTTAGCCAGAGACGGTTAGTCGAGCACTGGTGATTAAGTCGTTATTCTAATCAGCCAGAGGGGGTAATGTAAAGCGCAAAAAATTTTCAAATAATTGGAATATTCAAAAAACAGGCTCGTTATACTCAAACAGCGTACAAATTTGGGCGCAGATAGCGTAATATTTGATGGTTTCAGACATGACAGTTTCAAGCAACACGCCGCTTTTTAAAGCAAGCAAAACAAATCAAGCAACAATAAAGGATTACACCATGCAGGTGTCGGAAGAATTCGACCAATGCCGTAAGCAGGCCTTTGCCCTGGCTTTACGGTTACTTAATAATCAGGATGACGCACTCGAAGTGGTGCAAACCTCGATTGAAAAAGGGCTCAACCATCCGGGCGCGCCAACGCTCGACCATGCAGAATTTAAACCCTGGCTGTTTACCGTAGTGCGCAATAAATCCATCGATATCTTGCGTCGTAAAAAACGTCTACCCCATGTTGAACATGAGGAATATCATACCCAGGCTCCCCAAAGTACCGAGCCTGATCGGTCTTTGCAACAGCTTCAGCTTAAAGAAACCATCGAACAAGCGTTAGAGCAACTCAATATGCAACAGAAAGAAATCATTTTACTGCGCGATTATCATAATTTTAGTTACGCAGATATAGCTAAAATATTAGGTATTGCAAAAGGTTCGGTTATGTCCCGTTTACACCGAGCAAGAATGGCTCTAAGAGAAATCCTTGTGAATAAAGGTGTTTCTTTGGGAGGTCAGCAATGATTGAAAAAGAACCACAAAAATCGGTCTACCAAAAGCCACTTTCTGTGGCTCAGCAATCCAATCAATCGATCGATCCTTCAACGATCCAAAGTCAAAGTATGCAAAATAGTAAATACGAATTGTTATCTGGTTATCTGGATGGTGAACTGACCCAGCAGGAAGCTCAAAAAGTCATGTTGTTATTGGAGAGCGATGCTGAATATAAGCAACTGCATGATGAAATGACGGTTATGCGTTTAGAAGTGCAATCGCTCAGTCTGCAAGATAGCGAGCTAGAACATCTGGATAAGTTATTTCAAGAGCCAGTGGCTAAAACCTCTCGAATGTTTGGCTTTGCGTTAATAGCGGTTAGCTCGGTGGTGATTGTGGCGTTTATTTTGTATTCGGTGTTTATTAATGCGGCAATCAGTTTATTGATTAAAATATCGATTGGATTGTTGGGTATTGGAAGCTTGTTTTTACTCTTTAGCGTTCTGAGACAACGAATGATTAACCATAAAAAGGATAAATATAATCGGGTGAAAATATGAGTAGAGTGATCCTTGCAACTAGCGAGCATATTTATGGTAAAAAAATAACCAAACACCTAGGACTAGTCAGGGGCACCAGTATTCGGGCACGGCATATAGGTCATGATATTTTGGCCAAACTGCGCGGAATTGTAGGTGGCGAGATCCATGAATATACCAAGTTGATGGCTGAAAGTCGCGAGCAAGTGTTAGATCGAATGATGGACGATGCCAGAGAGCTTGGTGCCAATGCCGTGGTTGCGATGAGATTTTCCACTTCTCAAATTGCCGTCGGTGCAGCCGAATTGATGGTTTATGGTACCGCCGTTTTTGTTGAAGATGCCGATGAGTTGATTGATGATAGACCGGCGTAAATAATCAGTTAAACAATGCGTACTCATGGGGTATAAATGAACCCAATTAAATATACAACCGTGTTTATGGTTCTCTTAATATCTGTAGCAGCTGCGTATTGATTATTTTTGGGATCAATTATTTTGGGGATTAATTATTTTGATATCAATCCTGGTGGAATAATTCAACCTCAAGGCGAAGTTTCTTTTGGTGCAACAAAGAAGGTTCGGTAAAGCCTGATTTTTCAGACAATCATTTCTTCAGCTTTGATTCAGTTTGACTGACATAAACTACAGTCAACAGCTCAACCATAGCCGGAGAAACCATAATGAATAAGTCACTTATAACCAGCGTAATATTTAGTTTAGTTGCAGTATTTAGCAATATTAGTGAGGCCAAACATCATGAAGGTGCTAAGGTTGAACGACATCAGAATAGTTCACATCGTTCATCTGCCAAACAGGTAGAACGAAAAGCGCGCCATAGCGATAGAAAACAACATTACAGCAATAAGCATTACAGCAATAAGCATTACAACAAGAATAAATATCACGGCAAGAATAGGCACTACGGTAAAAATAAGCATTATCATAGAGAGCATGCTAATACTTATAATCGCCACGACTCTCACCATAACGAGCATTATTCGAATCATCACAATTCAAGTCATTACCAGAGTCGTCATGCCAGTCATCGTTATTCGTCTCATCACAATGACTATTATGGCCGGTATTATGGTTATTATGATCGACACGGTAACTACCAGAGCTATGATTACGGGTACTATGATAGCCATGGTCATTACCAGGCTCACTATCACAACTCACATTGTGGGCATATCAGAACGCCATTGTTAGGAGCGGTTGTTGCGGGAGTATTGATAGCGAATATTTTAGACCATTGATTAAGAGGCGATCACTCAATGGTCTTTTGGCAACTTTCCTTCCTGACAAAATTGCTCAAGGCTAAATTCTTCAATGGTTTTAGTCTCGGCGTTGTGAAACACTACTCGTTGCCGTTGAGTCAGGCATTGCCAATGTTCAATCTCTTTTGGCTGACTTGACTTAATCGCTGAATGAATGAATGCTGCACCATTTATAGCACCGGGTAGTCTTGCAGAATAAAAACTAAATAATTCAACGCCTTCTTCTCTCATTGATTTACCCAACTCTTGCGATACTGTGAAGCTATCGGCGGCGCTAATTTCATTTTGATATTCAACAAAAGGCGAATGCGTCAGTTGGATTGCTTTATCTGAATGAGCAGAGATGTAAAAAACCGAATGGTTTGATTGAATATTATGCTGGGTCAGAGCTTCTGCATTTTTCATATCTGCCAAAAAACGGAAGCGATAATAGGCCACTTCTGCTAGCACGGTTTGTTTTTTGGTTGCACCATAAAATAGACTAGGTTCCCAGGGCGCCCCAAAACGAGAGCCATGACGGAGTGGGGGATAGCGAAACGGCGTTTTGATTAGATAATGGCGTTGGCTTAACGCAGCCCCTTGAGCGGGTTTGCTCTGTTCCAGCAGCTCTTCAAGAATACTTTGCTCAGTGGGATTTGCGGTAATCAATGTGGTCGCTATTTCTTCCTGGTTTTCCACCATTCGATATAACTTCATATTGAGAGATGTTATGTGGTTTTGACCGCCTAACGTGTGCCAAAGCGACACTAAATTTTACCTCGCATCGCGTCTACATATTGGACGGTTGAGGTTAGTCCCACGACTGATTGGATTTGAGTGAGTGGTTGCCCGTGAAGGGCGAGATTGTTTTGTCTAAGCCATTCTTTAATCGCTGATTGGTTGCCGCCTAGAATGGCAAACAACCCGCGATAAACCCGGATCAGTAACAATGCTAGTTCGCCGGTTTTACTATAGGGATCGATGCTGGGGTTTTTCTTAAGACGGGTGATGGAGGTGCGGTCCCTGCCGAGTACTTTACCAAGAACTTCGGCTGATAAACCAAAAAAATCGGCGGTTTTCAACACCGCTTTGCCAAGAACATTGGCAGGATCAGGCTGAATTTTGTGGTTGGCATTCATTTTTGCGCCCTATATGGTGATGCATATGATTCAATATAGCATAAAGTGAAGCTTTTGCAATTGTATCCTGCGTGTTTCGACAAGTAGATTACGACCAGCATCATTCATCTCACGTAAGGTATACCATTAACTTAAGCACCTCATTGGCTCAAAGCGTACAGGAGGTCGTTATCAAAACGTTTTTTATTAGTCACTCAGACTGTCAAAAACATGATATGGGAGCCAGACATCCGGAATGACCTGAATGCGCGTTGTGTCAAACTCCATTTACAGGAGTTAATAATAAAATAATTAGAAACAGTGTTGTCTCCCTGACTTTTTTTGCCCCGTTTGTGTGGGATGTGTGAATAATACACCTTGATTTTCAAATGTCGTATATTGTATATTGTTCAAACGAGGGATCTTAAAAGATTACCCATCGATATATTTCGTTAACTTATCTAAAATTTTAATTGAAATATAAAAGCAAAAAAATGTTTAAAGGATCAAAGCTTACAATTAAAACACTGGATTTGTTCTGTCGTCGGCATCACCGTTGTTTCAAACCCAAACTCTATATTGTTTGTCGCTATTAATTTTTATTGCTGCGTATTTACGTTGGACTTTCTGTTGTGTTGTAGAGTAAAAAAACTCATTCAATAGACGATTTTCTTGTGTGGCTTTATATTATAAATAAACCGTAATAAAAGGAACTGTTCTATGAAAACATCCCTAAAAGTCTTGCTGGGAGCCACTTCAATGTCGTTGATATTGACAGGTAGCTTACAGGCAGGAAGTCAACGAGATAGTGGAGAATTGCAAATATCCACGATACAACCGGTTATTGAACGCTCAGCGAACATAGCATTCGAAAGTAAAAAAATAATCGGAAATCATGATGGCAAAGTTGTTTACATCGTCACAATGAAACAGCCTTCTCTCGCCAAATATGAGGGTAGTATTTCTGGTTTTGCTGCCACCAACCCTAAAACTCTTGGTGAAGAGAGACTAAACGTTAGTAGTAAAGCAAGTAAAGATTACCGGCAGTTCTTACAAGCCAATCAACAGGCATTTGTGCACAACTGTGAACAAATTTTTGGTCACCAGTTGAATGTAAAGCATAACTATCAACACGTCATTAACGGTGTAGCGATGGAGCTAACTCGCGCAGAAGCAAGCGCATTAGCTGCAATGCCAGAGGTTAAGAGTATTCAACAAGAACGAATTGAAATGCCCTTGACTGATGTTGGACCAAAATGGATTGGCGCTAATGCAATTTATGATGGCAACAATCAATTTTCGATTCCAGGAAGCAAAGGTGAAGGTGCGGTTATTGCTATTTTGGATACCGGGATCAACCATGATCACCCTTCATTTGCCGATATTGGAGCTGATGGTTACGATCATACCAATCCGCTAGGAAGTGGCAATTATGTCCCTGGCAGTTACTGTGATGCTAACCCTGGTTTCTGTAATGACAAATTAATTGGCGCATGGGACATGCTTAATGATCCAGTTGGCGATCCTACTTCCCCTGAAGACAGTAATGGTCACGGTTCACACACGGCGAGTACCGCTGGCGGTAACGTGATTAATGATGCGACTTTGAGCGCGCCTACCACTGAACTGATCCGCAAAATTTCTGGTGTTGCACCACATGCTAATATAATTGCTTATGACGTATGTGCTGATGGTTGTCCAGGTTCTGCTCTGTTAGCAGCGGTGGAACAAGTGGTAATTGATGCTTCAGCCTTGCCGAATGGTATTCAATCATTAAACTACTCAATTTCAGGTGGCGGCGATCCTTACAACGATGTCGTTGAATTAGCCTTCTTAAATGCAACAGCAGCTGGTGTATATGTAGCTGTATCCGCAGGTAACTCAGGCCCTGGTGCGCAAACAGTTGCCCATAATTCACCTTGGGTTAGTGCCACTGCTGCTATGACTCATAATCGCTCGATGGTTAATGCGTTAAGCGGTTTAACCAGTGATGATTCGCCTCTTGCAGATATTCAGGGTCTTGGCTTTACCTCAGGTTATGGCCCGGCTGTCATAATTAACTCAGCCGATCTGGAAGCTGATTTTCCCGGTTCCACTTTGTGTGGACTCGGTTCTATTGGTGATCTCAATCCACCTTGGCCTGCAGGCACTTTTAACGGTGAAATAATCGCTTGTACTCGCGGCACATTTGGCCGAGTTGAAAAAGGTGCTAACGTCCTTGCTGCAGGCGCAGGTGGATATATTTTGATGGATAATGGTAGTGGCGCGGTCGGCGATACCCACGTATTACCGGGCGTGCATATTAGTCAGGCTGATGGCGCGATTTTGGCAGCCTGGTTGGCGGGAAATGCCAATCCAGTAGGCAGTATTTCAGGTTTCAGCTTGAATCTGGATAAGTCCCAAGGGGATATCATGGCTGGTTTCAGCTCTCGTGGTCCAAATAGTGCGATGGATGTGATCAAACCTGATATCGGCGGTCCTGGAGTAAGCATTTTGGCAGCCGTGAGTAGTGATGGCGTTACATCGGGACCTGAGTATGCATTGTTGTCAGGTACTTCTATGTCAAGTCCTCATAATGCCGGTAGTGGTGCGTTAATTGCGATGCTAACGGACTGGTCTCCCTATGAAATTAAATCTGCAATGATGATGACGGCCAACAATAAAAAAATGTTTAAGGAAGATGGTGTTACACCAACTGACCCATTTGATGTTGGTGCAGGTCGAATGGATCTGACCAAAGTATTGCAATCGGGTTTGGTATTAAGTGAAACTCCAGCTAATTTTGCAGCGGCAGATCCTGCTTTAGGAGGTGATCCCAAAACCTTAAATATTGCCAGTATGCAAGACAGCAATTGTGTTGGCTCCTGCTCATGGACAAGAAGGGTTACCAATGAGACAGAAGACTTTATCAAGTGGCAAATAAAAGGTTCAAATTCTGGTGACTTCAAAGTTTCAGTCAGTCCCAGCATGATTGCTCTGGATGGTGGTGAAAGCGCTGATATTACAATTACAGCCCATACACCTCTAGCGGCAGACGGTTGGAATTTTGGAAGCATTACTTTAAAGCCCCGGGCTGGCGGATATTCGATGCTTAGTATGCCTGTGGCGGTTAAAGCGGCAACAAGTACCAATGCTAATCTGAGCAAGACCGTTGATAAAGCTCAAGCAGCAAAAGGTGATACGCTTAATTATGAAATTAGCGTCACTAATGGACAAGTTGTTGACACCATTGATATAACCGATATGTTGCCTGAAGGCGTTGAATACATTCAAGGTTCTGCATCAGGCGCTATTACTGACGGCACAGAAGTATCACCTCTTACTTTTGTCGGTAATAAAATGAGCTGGAGTTTTGATCTTAATGTCGGTGACTTAAATGTTGAAACTTCCAGTGCGCCTTTCGGATACTTTCCATTAGCTTCTCTTGGAGTCGCTCCTTTCGGTTGCCCAGATAATTGCGACGATGGTGCCTTTACCTTGAATGTTCCTGGTTTTGATTTTAATGGTCAGACTTATAGTCAGGTTATTTGGTCGGTGAACGGAACTATTGAAGCTGGCTCGGCGAGTGGTCTTGCTACCACTTTCTTTAATCAGGAACTACCAAGCCCATCGGCACCGAATAACATTTTGGCTCCATTCTGGACCGATTTAAACCTTGGCGCAGGTGGTAACTGGTATATTGCTGTGCTAAATGCCGGGCCTGATCAATTTACCGTTTATGAATGGGAAAATGTACCATTATTTGGCGATCCTACTGCCTATACTTTCCAGGTTTGGGTCCAAAATGGCACTTCCAATATTTGGTTTGTGTATGCTGATTTACCTGCGGTCCCATTTTTTACAACGGTAGGTGTTGAAAATGAAAATGGAACTGTGGGCGATAGTTATTATACTAACGGCACGGGTACTGCTCCCGCTGTTGGCACTGATCTCAAGGTTAATGCTTCGCTTGGTGGAACCGCCACAGTGAACTTCCAGGCTGAACTTAAGCAGTGTTATTCAGGTGGGAAAATTAAGGTCAACGAAGTGAACATGTTGGCAGGCGTAGCAGAAGACAAAGCGATTGCTGTGACTAATTGTTCGGACTAATAGACCGGATTAATCGACAATCAAACAGTACGACTTGAAACTTTCGGGGCCTTCTTCTGGCTCCGAAGGTTTTACAATCACTTGATTTCCTGATTAAACAATTCCTTACAAAGCCTTTCAGCCTTTCAGCCTTTCAGCCTTTATCTTATTGTTTTTTATCAAATGAGGAAAGGTCATTGATCTTTAAGATGAACAGCCTGTTTAGTATTTTCATTGGTCTATACGAAACCTATCATGTAGCATTATTTGAAGTGTAACATTTAAAATATCACTACAATCCCCATAAATTCTGATAATCGGCGCTTTGTTTGAGTTGATTGATCGCTTTGTTAAACCTTTTAACAATTTCATTGGAAACGGTTTTTTTACTAAACATGATCGAAACGAGACCTTCATATACAGTAATTTGACAAGATTCTACGAGCGCCAACTGCAAGTCCTTTCTCTTCATATAAGCCATCACGATCGGGTCTTCCAGAATACCGTCTAATTGATTTCGTTTAAATAAGTCGAGTTCTACCTTGCTATCATCTTGATAGTAAAGAAGTTGGTTTAATTTGGGATCTTTTTGAATGTTTGAAATCTTAGTGCCGTAATTAACCCCTCTTGTGAGGCTAAGTCTAAACCCTTGTTTAATCAGCGAGGTTAAATCTTGCTCATGGCATTGTTGATAGTAATCAGGCCTTACATACAATACTAGCAATTCCTTACGATAAGGTATCGAAAAATGTCCAAATTTCTGACGTTTCTCGGTAATGGTAATGTCGAAAGTCAGATCAATATCACCACTCTTAATATCTTGTTGGCTCTTTTTAAATGATTGCTGGCGCAGTTGGATTTGGCAATTAGTTGCTGCTTCTAATTTTTTGATTAAATTAATTTGTAAGCCAATGGGCTGATTAGCTTCATTCAAGTATTGAAGCGGTGGCCAAAAATGCCAACCAAGTACAAGGTTGCAAGGGGGAAGATAGCTGGCGGCATGTACATTATTAGTCGGAGTAAAATACAGGAAACTAAGTATTATTAACAGGGTAGAGCTAATAGGGATAGATTTTCGCAAAGTAATCAGGTACTCGTTATTAAAGGTAAAATCGTAAATAATTAAGATGTTTATAGCCTTCAAGACCACCTTAACACAGTTGGTTGTTAAATTGCGCTACCTTCATGTTTCAATGGGTTCAAATACAAGAGGTTAGGGCTGTTGATTAGAGTTATTTAGTGTTTAATCTACGGTTGTTTAAAACGTTGAACTACATAAGAACGATCTTATTCGTCTCTGCGCTATTAATAAAAGTGTTCACAAATAAATCGATCCCATGACGTTTTTTTATGGCTAAACAATAATTAGTGGCTTCAATTTTAGAGTTAAACGACTCCAAAATGAGGACAAATTCATCTTGCATTTGGCGGTCAATTAAAAGTTTAGCGTCTAACTGTTTGGCTTCGAGTTTACTGAGGTAAGTGAGTGCGTTGTTAATATCGGTGAATCGACCCGCTTGAACAAAGTAGCTATTGAGCGTATTGAGCGAAAGAGGTGGCTCATTAATGACGGTTGCTACGGCGTTTGAAGTTGGTGAAATCTCTGGTTGGTCAGCAATCAGCTCAGATTGGTTGTCATCGGAAAGCGTTTTATCAACAAGCGTTTCATCAACCAGTATCTTTGTGGAAAGGATTTTATCCGCAAAAATATCTTCAGAATTTATTTTCAAAGCTTCTGGCTGTGAATTTGCTACCACTTTATTTTTTGATGGTATCGTCGTTGTCTCTGGAGGTTGGTTATATAACATTTGACCGAAGAACATGCCACTTACAAAAAAGATAACGGGGACGATTGCTGTGCCAATCAAGATCGGTTTCAATTCGTTTTTATAGACTTTCAGGTATTGCATGGGAACCTCCTGTATGAAAGGTCAATTTTTTGTCACTTCTGACTAACTTAGCAATATGTGCGCCAATGTATTAAACAGCTCTTAATTCCTTCGATTAGCGTATAAATCGTAGTTACTATAGCAACCTAAATCTTGTTGTCACTAATGGGCAAAATAAACATTGATGATATGATAGTCAACCAACAGAATCTTAGGGGCTGCTGAACTATGAAAGAGCAACAGCCCCTAGTAACAAGGGTTATAAAAACGAATGGTTTTTATATAATACAAATCTAAAGATTTGTGGTAATAATCTCAATTTTTGTATAGGATTGATGGTTGGTTGGGATAGTCCATGTCGGTTTTTTCTAATCACTCTGCTACCCATCTGCTAGTGATTTCATGTTTTTTCTTAGCAGTCAGTTGTATCCAAATCTGCTGTGGCAAAATGTTGTCATCACACAATGTCGTTAATGGAACGAGCCAATCCTATCTAGTGGCGACAAGTCAACGAAACAGGAATCAAAAAAAACACCGGTAAGAAGTTAAATTTGCGATTCATAGCGGGATGCTAAGGAGCGATACCATGAAAACTTTACTCTCTGATCTACTAGTTGTTTTATTCACAATATTTTTTGCATTATTAACGCCAAACGTTTCAGCGCATGGCGACCCTCCGGAACCTGTACCTGCATCGAGTGTGATCATCGATCAAGATGCTGCGGTACGACTGGGGCGAGCATTGTTCTGGGATCAACAGCTGGGTAGCGGCAATGGTGCCTTGATGGCTTGTGCCAGTTGTCACTATCAAGCAGGAACGGATAGCCATCCAGGCAGAGTTGAAGCGGGCCGTTTACCAAATGATCATATGGCTTCTCTAGGGGTTCAATTTGCTTCATTCAATTCGCTCAATTGTGATGGCGAGAGTTGCCAGCCTGCCGATGCCTGTCAGGTTATCGGAAGTTGGGTTCGTACTGGTGTTCAATCACCACCAGCGATCGAATCCAGATTTACCCACAATTTTTGGGATGGGCGGGCCAACAATACCTTCAACGGAGTGGATGCCAGTGGGAATTCGATAGACGGAGTATTTGAACGGGATACCGAAGGAGGGATAGTTCCTGTTGAAGTTGCCTTTAGCGATTCCTCGCAAGCCTCTCAAGCAATCCCCCCCGCTAATAGTAGTGTCGAAATGGCCTGCGCCGGGCGAACTTTTCCTGAACTCGGATATAAAATGATGCGCTCAGTACCATTGGCTTTACAAACTGGTGCCGTCGCGACAGATGTCCAGTCGAGCAGCTACGTAGCTTTGATCGCTTTAGCTTTTGACCCGCGTTTTGTCGGCGATGAGTTGGTAGCAGATGCTGCGCCTATTCGAAGCGGTGATGCCGCCAATCCTTCTCCTCAGCCAACCTTAACCGAGCAAAATTTTTCACTGTTATTTGGTTTGGCCATTCAAGCCTACGAAGAAAGTCTTGAATACGCTGGCCGCACGCCAACAGCGGAAGAGTTGGTTTCGATGAATAATCTTGGTTGTGATTTGTGTCATGCTGACGGTTTAAGCGCTGCGATGATTGATACCGGCAACAACCAGAATGCCTTTACTAACACCGCCGTCGAACTGACTCGGGGTTCACCCGCAGTAACCGATAGCCGTGTAACAACTCCTAATGTCGGTTTGTTTAAAACTTCTCATTTGTTAAATCTGCCATTGACGGCGCCTTATTTTCATACCGGAAAAGCTGATAATCTCAAAGATGTGACCGATTTTTATGTTAACGGGGGATGTGGTGGTTTGACGACCGATCCGGCTCTTTGTGAAGGCAATGCGGTAACTGCGGAAACCGGCATCATTCGTAACTTCTCAATAAGTCGGGGCATGATCTAATTTTCGGTTTCCACGTTTCTGCACTGAATTCAATATTCGAGTAGGTGGCTGCACTGGTAGATGAAGCTCAAATTTTGATGGCGGCACGCTCTAT
>JAUUYO010000311.1 GCA_030590405.1 Kangiellaceae bacterium | reverse complement strand
CATATTTTTTATCTGATAAATTATTAATCCGAGCAAAAATATCCCAGCTATTATTAAATTGCCAGTTAGCGCGTAGATTGATCAGATCATGACCGTTATAACGGTGCAAATTTTCAGCGTCCATATAATAAGCGCCCTGGTGTAACCATTCCAGTTCAAAGTTTAATCGCTCACCAGGAACCCAGTTTAGTTGCGCGCTACCAAATTGCTTTGGCGCAGTATCAATAGTATTGCCGTTGATATTAATATCACCCAATAATTGGTCGCTGGCGTATTGATGTTTGGCGAAAGATGCATTCACTGAAAAACGAAGAGTTTCATTAATTGAATAATCTACGCGAGCTTCAAATCCTTGATGCTCAGTTTGCCCATTACTCAGGTTAAAAAAACTGGAATCCCTGAAAATAACATTATCCTTATTCATTTGGTAATAGACCAATTCATAAGCTAATTTAGAATGGTTTTGCCTGATGCCAATTTCAAAACTATCAACCTCTACAGAATCAAGATCGGCGACTACTTGTTCTCTTTGCAAACGATAAAGTTCTGTGGCTTGTGGCGCTCGAAAACCGCGAGTGATATTAGTAAACAGTAGCGTCTTATTTGCTAATTGATAACTAACTCCTAGTTTTGGCGACCAATTATCAAATGAATTTTTGCTGTCTTTTGGACGGTTATAACGGCAGCCCCCAAAACCGCAATCAACGCCATTATCTCTAGTGCGCCCAGCTAACATTTGATTATTATAATCGTAGGCTATATGTTCATAACGCAAGCCTGCCGTTAATTCCCAATGGCTCGCAAATTGCCAATCAAGATGAATAAATGATGCAATCATTAATGCATTCACCTGGTAATCGTAATGCTTACCAACAGGTATTGTCTCTTGAAGAAACGCGGAACCTTCTGTCAGTTGCGCTTGAGTTTGTTTTAAAAAACCATTACTTATTTCACCGTCTAAACCGGTTGAAAAAGCTAAACCTTTAGAGATTTCCGTGTAATAGGCTGATTGAAAACCTAAACTTTTCTGGCCATTTTCTTCTAATGGTTTTCCTGGCAAAAAGTGTTGCCTGAAGGCCATATCAGTGGCTCGCACATAAGGCGTTATGACAAACTGTTCATTATCCGTTAGCCAATAATCAAAACGAGACCAAAGCCTTAATGATTCAGCATTTCTAAAAGCTTCGGGGTTCAAGTTAGAACGGGCAATCTGGCTATCTTGAAAACTGTCTTTACCTAAGATAAATCCGGCAGTTTGTTGTTCCAGATTGGTAATTGTTAGACCAGAGTTAACCGTTAGCTCTTGAGTGGAATATAGATGGCGGCCAGTAAACTTCTGCTGTTCATATCCAGAATCATCCCGATAGCCGCCATCATGGGAAACGGTTAACGCCAGATTATAACCATGAAGATTATTAGGCGAATCGACATGGCTATTTCCAATATTTGTTTTTAATCGAGCAAAGTCATAACTGCCCGCTTCAACCGCTAATCTGGCCTGTTTAGAATCCGGTACATCAGGCGTGTTGATATTGACAATTCCGTGCAGCGCATTAGAACCATAATAAGCACTACCGGGTCCACGGATCACTTCAATACTTTTAGCTTGTTCAGTATGCGCTTCAAATAATTCATTGACGTTACAAAATCCCGCAGCACGCAAAGGAATATGATCTTCTGCCATTAAAAACCCGCCACAAGCGCCAGCACCAGTCAACACTGGCGAACGGATCGCCGGTAAATATTCTTGCCCGTTACCACGCTGCAAGTTAACACCGGGAACCCGCAGCAATAATTCTTGTATATGCACATGAGCAACTTGCTCAATTTCTTGCGTCGTTAGTTTATCGATATTACCAACAATCGAATCAGCATCTGAAGCCGCTCGAGTAGCAACCACCACGATAGTTTTATCATCATTTTGATTTTCTTTTTGCTCATTGGCAGAAACTACATGGCTACAAGAAACGAATAGCAGAAATAAAAAATGTGTTCGCATCAATTTTATTTTGCAGGCAATAATTTTAGAACCGAACCTTGATCACTGTCGGTCAAAACATAAAGGTAACCATCTGGACTGGTTCGTATATCACGGATCCTTTGTTCAAGTTCGGCTAACATGATCTCCTGCGCGGTTACCTGACCATCTTTTATGCCTAATCGCCTTACACTACGCTCAGCAAGAGCGGCAACAAATAGGTCGCCTTTCCATTGGGGAAATATTTCTCCTTGATACTCTGTCATGCCCGCAGGCGCGATCGAAGGCACCCAATAGGTCACTGGTTGCTGCATTCTTTCCGCTTCGGTATAAGGCGAAATAATCGCTCCCGAATAATCAATGCCATAAGTGATCGCGGGCCAACCGTAATTTAGTCCGGGAGTGATCAGATTCAGCTCATCGCCGCCTTTGGGTCCATGTTCATGTTGCCAGATTTTTCCATCCTGACTAACCAGAATAGCTTGAGGATTACGGTGACCATAAGTATAAATTTCTGGCATCGCGTACTTTTGACCAATGAAAGGATTATCTTCAGGAATACTGCCATCAGCATTGATCCGCAATACTTTTCCCAACATACTGTTTAACGATTGCGCTTGTTCTCTAAAATTAAATCCTTCCCCGGAAGTGATTAACAATGTTCCATCAGGCAAAAAAGCCATTCGACCGCCGTAATGATGAGGCGTATCTCTTGTGGGCGAAACGGTGAGAATAACCTCTACCTGTTGCAACATTAGTCCTTTCAATTGAGCGCTAATGACTTTCAGGGTATTGTTGCTTCGACTGCCTGATGAGTAAGATAAATAAATGCGTTGATTGGTGCTAAAACCAGGATCAAGAATGACATCCATCAAACCTCCCTGCCCGGCAACAAAAACATCAGGTAAACCGGTTATTTTTTGCTTAAGTAATTTTCCATCTCGAATCATTCGAAGGCTGCCCGAACGCTCAGTGACCAATATCTCCTTATTTGGTAAGAAAGCGATTGACCAGGGGTGATCCAGGCCCTCGGCGACAGTTGCAAT
>JAUUYO010000202.1 GCA_030590405.1 Kangiellaceae bacterium | reverse complement strand
TATTATACAAAGTGAGTTAAAAAATAAAATATGTCAGCTTGGCGATAAGATTTATCTGGATGAACTTCAAATCATCGAGCAAACCAGCTCTCTTATTGGCCTGGTTGAATTAGATGATTTGTATTATCTGGCAACCGCTACAGAAATATTTATTTATAACAGAGATTTTGAACTGGTTGAAAGCCTTAATCAGCAAACAGGGCTACCGCTGCCGATCGATCGGATTGCCACCTTGAACCACCGAACGACAGAAAATAATCTCAGTGAACTTTTGATATCAATCGATCAGGATTGGTGGTCGCTTGATCAAGAGAATCTTAGCTGGAATAAAACAGAATTAAAACTGAAAATATCGGCGGCTCTACGCGCTCTCGAAGGAGATGCGCTTGTCCGTTTGCAAAATAACTATCTGGACAATCAAATTACTCAATTAAAGTTTATTCAGGATTTACACAGCGGCAGAATTTTTTCTCTACCGGGAAAATTGCTAACCGATCTGGTGGGTATCATCGTTATTTTATTGGCAATCAGTGGCTTTTTTGCCTGGCAACGGCGAAAAGAAAAAATATAATAATGGCAAGCAGAAATCAGCGGTTAGCCTTTTTTAATAAAATTCTGCGCAGCAACTGACTTAGACAGCTTAACAGGCCCCGCTTTATTCAAAACCCTTTTCACGGCGGAAGTCAACGACCAAATTTCAGCTGCGGCAACCGGGTCACTCCACTCATAAACGCTACACCCTTCGGCAAAAGAATCCAGATAAGCTACCCGAAAAGTGATCTGATTTTTTAAAGCCGCCAGTTTTGAATCTTTACTGACCATTTCAATCACTTGCTCCGACGATTTAACCCGCCGCCTGACTCGATTCCAGACAATCTTGGTTTTAAGCGATTGGTTATGTTTTTCGGCCTCATGGATAAGCTCTTCATAAGCCGCAAAAGACCATATTTCAACTGCTGAAGGCGCGAGAGGAACCAGCGCCAGATTGGAAAGTAACAACATGGCTCTGACTAATGAATTAACATGCGGTGCGCCATCAATCAAAATGTAGTCGTAATCCGCTTTATTCTTTTCGACTAACGCAATTAATTGTGCTGGAGTAGCTGCCGAGGTCAGACTCAAGCCAGTCTCAACATACAACTCATCTCTGACATGATACCAGGCAGACAATGAATGCTGAGGCGGATCACAGTCAATCATTAACACCTTAGATGCCTGGGACAAAGTAACAGATAAATTGGCGCATAACGTGCTTTTACCAACACCGCCTTTCGCTTGTGCGATTGAGACAATTTTAGCTGTCATGTGACTAGAAACCCCATTTAAACCAGTTAAAAATTTAGCTATTAGTGCAAATTTATTGTTATCTAACTGATAATGTAGGAGTTTTTTAATAAAAAAGCAACTTTTTATGTTCTTTGTTCTAACTCTAACAAACGTTGCTTACGCCACAGACCACCACCATAACCAGTCAAAGCACCATTCTTGCCGATCACTCGATGGCAAGGAATAATGATAGAAATACGATTATCCCCATTTGCTTTGGCCACGGCCCGCACGGCTTTAGGATTATTAATGCATTCAGCCTGTTTTTGATAAGAACGAGTCGTCCCATAAGGAATTTGGCTTAACACTTGCCAGACATTTTTTTGAAATTCAGTTCCCGGCAAGTCCAGAGGAATATTAAAGACTTTGAGTTTTCCAGAAAAGTAATCACTAAGCTGCTGATTTAATACTGAAAATAAAAGATGCTCTCCAGGAACAAAGTTTGCGTTAAGTAATTTGGTTAAGCGTTTTAATTGAGTTTCCAACATTCGTCTGTCAAAAAACTCCAATAAACAAACCCCCTTGTCAGTCGCCCCTGCCACCATTGGCCCTAATGGGGTCAAAACCCGAGTAATAGTCACTAAAGTCTGAGACTTACTCAATATTGGCGAAACGCCGGTCAACTTCTTGAAGGCATCGCCAAAACCACTCAGGGACTCATATCCTGAATCAAACGCTATTTGAGTTACCGACTCCTCATGCTTAATTCGACCGATGGCCTGGTTAAGCCGCTGGGCTCTTAAATAAGCCTGAAAAGTCATGCCATGATGTTTCTTGAACCAACGCCTTAACCTTGCTGGCTCTACCCCTCGTTCGCGTAGCTGATAATCTTTAAATCGAATATTATCGCTTTGAGCAACCTCCGCGAGTAGTTGAGTTATCCAGTCTGGCGTTTCCCCCAAAGGCACCAGCGGTTTACATATTTTGCAGGGTCTAAAACCGAAACTTAAGGCTTCCGAGCAAGTTGAAAAATATTCAACGTTTTCCTGTTTGGGCTTACGGGCGGTACAAATCGAGCGACAGAAAATACCGGTTGTTTTAATCGCCGCAACAAAAATGCCTTCGTAGGAGGCATCTTTATTGAGTAATGCCTGATACATTTCCTGACGAGCAGGTAGTTTATTCACGCTTGTTATTTGGGTCATCAATAGAACACGCTTTTAAGTACAAAGAGAATCCATTATGACTCTCTTTGTGAGCGGCTTGCAGCCGAAAAAAGAACAAGTAATTTTTAGGGTCTGTCGATTTTTATAATTCAACAATCAGACTATAATTCAACAATCAGACTATAATTCAACAATCAGACTATAATTCAACAATCAAGCTATAATTCAACAATCAAGCTATAATTCAACAATCAAATACTGTGAACCCGCCCCTGGACGATTGACTAATACAGGGATATTGCCCTGCTCAGGCAGTTTTGCAATGATCGCTTCAAACTCTTGAAGATCATTAATGTTTTTTAACTGAATGGACTGGATAATGTCACCTTCTCTAATACCTGCTTCATAAATGACTCCTTGTTCAACGGAGGACACAATAACGCCATGGGTGATATTGGTACGACTCGTGATTTCCTCAGGGATATCTTTAAACTCGGCACCAAACCATTCTATGCTGTCCTTCGGCGACGCATTGGCCGGTAATGATGCCGTGTCACCATTGCGACTACCAATAGTGACTATTAGATTGAGCTTTTCACCTTGTCTGACAACAGATAAATTTGCTTTATCATCGGGCCGATAACGACCAATAACAAAGGGTAGCTCGGTGGAGTTTTTGATCGCTTTTTTATCCACTTCTAATACGATATCACCAGTTTTAATACCCGCTTTTTCTGCCGGAGAATCAGGAGAAACGATCGTAATTAATGCGCCTCGTGAGCGCTCCAGACCAAAAGATTTTGCCAGTTCATAACTCACTTCTTGATAGCTCACCCCTAAATATCCTCGGCGCACTCGGCCATCATCTTTTATTTGATTGACTACATCCATCGCTAAATCAATAGGAATAGAAAATGATAATCCGTTTGATCCGCCGGAAGTGCTAAGAATTTTAGAATTCACTCCAATCACACGGCCATTCATATTAATCAACGGACCACCAGAATTACCGGGATTAATCGCCACATCCGTTTGCACATAAGGAATATACATTTCGCCTACACTACGCCCTTTAGCACTCACAATTCCCGCAGTAACTGTTTGATCAAAGCCAAAAGGGGCACCGATCGCGAGTACCCAGGAACCGACTTTGGTGCTATCAATACTGCCTATTTTAAAAGGCTTAAAATCATCCCCTTCTATCTTTAGTAGCGCAATGTCGGTGGCTGCGTCAGTACCGACGATTTTGGCTTGCAGGTCTTTGCCGTTATGCAAACGGACAAGTACTTTATCAACCCCATCGATCACATGATTATTGGTTAATACGTAACCGTCTTTTGAGATCAAAAAACCAGACCCGCTCGGACCACGACTTGAACCTCCGGCTCTTGAAAATATATTGCGGCGCTTGACCTCAATCGTGGTGGAGATGCTAACAACACTGGGTTGAGCTTTTTCAACCAGATCAACAAAATCTGGCAACCTTGCTGCATTAGCTCCCTGAACAATAAAAATTTGAGATAAAACCAGCATTAGAGAAACAAAAATACTTCTGCTTTGTGTCATTGATTATTCCTTTTTTCTGTTTTTGACTTATATTAAAATTAAACGACTACTTATATTTGATTAACATCAATTATATCGCTGGATTTTTGTCCAGCCGAAAGGCAATTGTTACCTGAGCCAGTATTAACAATTGAGACCATCTTAGGCAAATATAATTCGTTAATTAATAGTCGTCGATTGTAAAATTTTGTAACAACAAATCCCAATGCTAATCCAAATAAACTGATTAAGATGATAATGTTCTCACTGTAAGAAAATAAAGAAGCAACTGAAGCGAATAGAATAAAACTTAATAGAGGTACAAGGTAAACGATGATCGAGGCTTTAGTAATGCTTGCTTTTGGGATTTCCAGAACAACTTGATCGCCAACTTTTGCGTTTAATCGATTATAAACCTCAGAGGAAAATATTTTACCAGATAGGTATTTTTCGACAATACCATTACCACAGGTATCGACAATTTTACAGGAAGAGCAAGCCAGTTTGTTTTGAGTTTGAACAATCGCCAGGTCACCGACAAGCTCAGCAACAATACCTGTTTCATGTAACATATGATTATTTCTTAGTTACCTAATATTCACTTATTATAGCAAATATAACCTTGTTGCCTAAACTTGTCGCTTAAAATAGTTTCTTAATAACTGTTTCTTAATAACTGTTTCTTAATAATTGCCCCTTAACTATTGCCCATCTCCGGCATCAAGCTGACCGGTATCAACATTGTCGGTATCAACATTGTCGGTATCAATATTATCGGCTTCAAGTTTTGCTTTTGCGGCTTCCAGCTTAGACTGCCTGAGCGCAGCTCTTTGCAAGACTCCTTGCCATTGCTCAGCAGAAATACGGATGGTCTTGACATATTCACCACCCACACTGGTGGCAAATGGCGCAATGGAGTCTATTTCAGATTGACGGGCCGGTAACATAAGAGCCTCGTTAAATGACTCCAGTTCCAATTGCTCTAAACTATCTTTATTGCTCGGCATAGTAGCTTGAGTAGCAGCAATGCTTTCAGAGGTTGGTGAACTAACAACCTTAGCTGAATTTTCATTTAAAGGTGATAACTCACTGGAAACTTGCAAGGTTTGCACTGAGAAAAAGGTGGCAAAAGCAACCGACGCAGCAATTGCGAAGCCACTACCGATCCTTGTTATGTCTGCGGTTACAGGCCCAGCAGTTGCAGGGCTGCTTTTTGCGACATGTGGACGAGGAGCAGCGAGAATCGCAGGTTCATCAGCAATTTTCGCGCTAATTTCCTTGCAAAAGTCGGTACTGGCATTGGCCGAATATTCACTCTTAAGGATTACACTCACTGCGCTATAGCGATGCCAACTATCCGATGTTTCTGAATCTTTAAGTAAACTATCCAGATCAATTGATGAACATTGCTCATCGAGTAAATCTGATAATGAGTTATTTGTTTTCGACATATTTGTTTTCGACATATTTGTTTTCGACATGTTTGTTTTCGACATGTTAAATATCACTCCACACTTTCTTAGTTTTGATACTCTGCCAATAAACATCTAAACCACTACTTAAATCAGTTTAGATAATTAGCTATTTTTATTGTTTTTTCTTTCTATTTCTTATTACAAAGACCTTAGTCATTCCCAAAATCCACATAAAAGTCTGAATTATATTTGTGAATTATATTTGCGTGCTTATAAGACACAAGATATTACATTTAGTTCATGCTCAAAGCACTATTTATTAGTTCTTTATCTAAACGTGCTCGAAAAAGCACAAATACCACTAATAACAGACCTTAACGGCCATCAAATAAGGGTTTTACTTTTTCATCAATTGCTTCACGCGCCCTGAAAATCCGCGAACGAACCGTGCCAACGGGACAATCCATGAATTCTGCAATCTCCTCATAGCTCAGCCCGTCCATTTCTCTCAGTGTAATCGCAGTTCGCAAATCTTCCGGCAACTGGTCGATCGTATCAAAGATCACTTTTTTCAGTTGATCACGCATCATTAAGCGCTCTGGGGAGGCATTTTCCCTTAAAGCGATTCCGACACCGTAGCTTTCTGCTTCTTGTGAGTCAATATCAGAAGCGGGTGGCCTACGGCCTTTGGCGGTGAGGTAATTTTTAGCGGTATTGATAGCAATTCGATAAAGCCAGGTGTAAAAAGCACTTTC
>JAUUYO010000255.1 GCA_030590405.1 Kangiellaceae bacterium | reverse complement strand
CGGCTCAGCGGCTTTTTGATAAAGGCATGACAACTCGCTCAGATGGCGGCTATTTAACTGATAGAGGCGTTGAAACCACAGAGCATGTTCAGGTATTAATAAAAATGCTTCAAGCAAACGATGGCTAAAAAAGCTCCATCAGATAAAAAAGTCTAATCCTGTTAACAGAGGTCTTCTCCTTATGATTTTCGATCAATCTCGGCGGGATCGTTTCGCCATTAATTTTATCTCGCTAATAACCTGTTTACTGGTTTCTTCATTTACCTATGCCGACAAGAAACCTTTCACCGCCGAAGATTTAATTCAACTGCAACGAGTTTCTAGCCCGCAAATATCCCCCGACGATCAATCGGTTGTTTATGTGATTCGATCGACTGATATGGAAGCCAATAAAGGGCGAACTGATCTCTGGTTAACCGATATTCAAACTAAAAAAGCGGTTCAATTAACCAAAGACCCCGCTGCTGATCATTCACCTAAATGGTCTGGCAATGGACGATATATCTACTTTTTATCTTATCGTTCAGGAAGCTCTCAAATTTGGTCAATTGATACAAAAAAATCAAATCGACTATCGCAAGTCACCGATTTTCCAATTGATGTCACCAGCTTTAAACTCTCGCCTGATTCAAACAGTCTTTTATTTTCTGCCAGCGTTTATCCCCAATGTGCGGACTTTGACTGCACGGCCAATCAACAAAAAGTTAACTCTGAGTCAAAAGCCGACGGGCAAGTTTATAATAAAATGTTTGTGCGCCATTGGGATCATTGGATCGACAAAACTCAATCACAGCTTTTTCTGGTCAATCTAAATAAAGAAGGCATCGCTAGCAAAAATAAAATCGTTAGCATTTCAAAATCGGTGAATGCCAATGTTCCCTCTGATCCTTTTGGCGGCGATGAAGAATATAATTTTTCCGCCAATGGTAGTAAGGTTTACTTTTCTGCCAGACTGCAAAATGCCGAGGAACCCTCCTCTACTAATTTCGACTTATACAGCGTCAATGTAGATTCTCCCGCTCATGCAAAATTACTCACTAAAAAGAATTTGGCCTGGGATACTCAACCAGTGCTCAGCCATGATGGAAAGAGTATGGCTTATTTAGCAATGAAACGTCCCGGCTTTGAAGCGGATCGTTTAGAAGTTATTTTGACGGATTTAAATTCTGGAAAATCGCAACGTATCACCAACAAATGGGATCGTTCTTTCGGCTCACTCGCATTTTCAAAAGATGACAAATCGATTTATTTAACCGGTAACAATCTTGGTACCAAAGCCCTATGGAAGCTTGATATCGCAACTGGAAAATACGCTAAATTTAATCATGATGGTTATCTCAGCCACGTTTCTGTAGGCACTAGTCGACTAGTTTTCAGCAAAGATAGCCTTACCAGCCCGGCACAACTTTATTCTGCTAACCTGGATGGGAGTAATCAACAACAGGTAACCTTTGTTAATCAAAACAAATTAAGCCAAATTGCCTTTGGAGATTACGAACAGTTCTCTTTTAAAGGCTGGAATGATGAAACTGTATTTGGTTATGTCGTTAAACCAGCAAATTTTAAGCAAGGTAAAAAATACCCGCTCGCATTTTTGATACATGGGGGGCCTCAAGGCAGCTTTGGTGATCATTTCCATTACCGCTGGAACCCACAAACTTATACCGGGCAAGGTTTTGTCGCGGTAATGATCGATTTTCACGGTTCGACTGGTTATGGTCAGGATTTTACTGACAGCATCACTCAAAACTGGGGAAGCAGACCTTTAGAAGATTTGCAAAAAGGACTGGCTTACGCAGTAAAAAAATATCCCTTTATCGATGGCAATAACGCTTGTGCACTGGGCGCTTCCTATGGCGGTTATATGATCAACTGGATTGAAGGAAACTGGCAAGATCAATTTAAATGTCTGGTTAATCACGATGGTGTTTTTGATAATCGTATGATGTATTACGCGACCGAAGAATTGTGGTTTGTCGAATGGGAAAATGGTGGTAGTTATTTTGATCAAAAAGAAAAACACGAAAAATATAACCCGGTTAATTATGTCGACAACTGGAAGACCCCGATGTTAGTTATTCAAGGGGGTAAAGATTTTAGAATTCCCGAAACACAATCACTTGGAACTTTTACCGCCCTACAGAAAAAAGGCATAGCCAGTAAACTGCTCTATTACCCACAAGAAAACCACTGGGTTTTAAAGCCTGCTAACAGTATCCAATGGCATCATCAGGTAAACCAATGGCTACATGAGTATTTGGATAAAGCGCAATAGCCATTTTATTTAAGGCAAAAAAAATCCTCGGATAACCCGAGGATAATCTATGACAACAAATCACTAAGCGATACCTGACAAAACGATACCTGACAATCTTGGAAAAACCTGCAGACTGGAAATTCGTTCGATTTTTTCTACATTCAAGTTAGTGACGCATGACCATCGTATAAACGATAACCCGCTTTAACGATTTGACTTTGCAAGACATCATTATGGTCACAAGCTTTATCTGAATTACTGGGGAGATGTAGTTCTCCACAGCTAGTACAGGCTTTGACTCGCATACGGCCTTTTCGAAAGGTCGCCCATTGATGTTTTAGCTCTTTCATAGCAGTCACCTCTTGTTAAAATCCATCTATTAAGATAACAATGAGTTTGCGTGAAAAAGTAAAAAGGGAAAAGCCGTAATCGCGCAAATACCTCTGCTAAAAAGGCTAATTTTTGTGTGAGAGATCTCTCACAAGATGAAATTCTGAGAAATCACTCCCCTTACTAAGCATTTATAAGAGGCCTTTCTTAATCAGTATTTATAAGGAAGCGACGACATAACTATATATGTTGGCACCCGATAAACCGATGATAACTAACCAGGTCATCAAAATACCAACAAATCGGCCAAAGGATTTATTTGCCGTTTTGCTCAAGCCATAAGCATGCAGGACTCGCCCCAATACCAGACAAATTCCGGCGATATGGGTCACTATGGCATGACCATGATTCATTTCAAACACCGCCAACAAGATCAGCGCCAGAGGCACATATTCTGTGAAATTCGCCTGCACACGAATCGCTCGCATCAGGTCTTTATTTTCACCATCACCGATACCGACTTTGAATTTGCCACGATGACTGGCTACGTTATAAGACAGAAAAATCAATAAAAACCCCAGTATTCCTGAGTATAAAGCTAAAATCTGCATGATATTACCCTCTTGTTATTAGTATAAAGTTTGTTAATCCTCTATGAGCCCTGCCAATTGATCGATAAATATCTGCTCATCGATCACTTTAATACCAAGCTCGTTTGCCTTAGTTAATTTAGACCCTGCCGATTCTCCGGCAACGACTGTTGTAGTATTTTTTGAAACACTCCCACTGACTTTGGCTCCTAGTGCAATCAGTTTTTGTTTGGCGTCGTTTCGCTTCATTTGAGTCAGCGTACCAGTCAATACCCAGGTTTCACCTAACAATGGCTGTGATTCAATTGACGGCTTTTCAATTTTTGGCCAGCTCACTCCTAATTCGCACAAATCATTTATCACTTTTAAATTTTCTTCATTAGCGAAAAAGATGACTATATGTTTTGCCACAATGGGACCAATATCTTTTATCGATTCCAGCTCTTCCACTTTAGCATTCGCTATTGCATTGATGTCCACCAACTCATTTGCCAAGTTCATCGCGGTGACTTCGCCGACTTCTCTAATGCCTAAGCCAAATAGAAATTTAGCCAGGGTGGTTTTTTTGCTTTTTTCAACGGAGGTAATCACATTATTAGCGGATTTTTCAGCCATTCTGTCTAATTGAGAAACTTGCTCGACTGTCAGCCGATAAATATCCGTAATATTATTAATCAGCTGTTTATCACACATAAGTTCGATCAATTTATCGCCCAGACCATCAATATCCATGGCCTTGCGCGAAGCAAAATGAATAATCGACTGTTTCCTCTGGGCAGAACAAACCAGTCCCCCGCTACACCGATAAATCGCTTGATCAACTTCTTTTTCTAATGGTGAATGGCAAATGGGACATTGCTGGGGTGTTTCAATTGATTGGGCACCCGCTGGACGTTTGCTTAACACCACTGAAACGATTTGCGGGATCACATCGCCAGCTCGCCGAATGATAACAGTATCACCTACACGCACATCTAAACGCTGGATCTCATCCATGTTATGTAAAGTGGCATTGCTCACGTTGACGCCACCTACAAAAACCGGTGACAATCTGGCAACCGGGGTGACCGCCCCGGTTCGACCTACCTGAAAATCGACCGCTAACAATTCGGTCATTTCTTCTTCTGCGGGAAATTTATGCGCAATAGCCCAACGCGGCGCTTTAGCAATAAAACCCAATGATTGCTGCATTTCAATTTGGTTAACTTTAAAAACCACTCCGTCGATTTCATAGGGCAATTGACTTCGACTATTAAGAATATTATCAAAATACCCCATGCAATCAGTTACACCAGTTAACGATTTAATTTCAGGGCAAACAGGCAATCCCCAAGTTTTAAGCTGGTGTAGTCGGCTGAAATGAGTTTCTTTCAGCGTGCCCTCAGTGGCACTACCTATAGCATAAAAATAGACCGCTAATTTTCTTTTTGCGGTGATCATT
>JAUUYO010000253.1 GCA_030590405.1 Kangiellaceae bacterium | reverse complement strand
ATTATTGTTGCGTGTCATTGGTAGTCCCGATCCTTACGGCAAACAAACCGATGGCATGGGCGGCGCGACTTCTAGCACCAGCAAAACCGTTATTCTGTCCAAAAGCAGTCAGCCGGATCATGATGTGGATTATTTGTTTGGGCAGGTCGCTATCGATCGACCATTTGTTGATTGGAGTGGAAATTGCGGCAACTTGACCGCAGCAGTTGGTTCGTTTGCTATCAGTAACGGCTTAGTCGATGCTAGCCGTATTCCAGAAAACGGCATTGCCATTGTTCGCATCTGGCAAGCTAATATCAAAAAAACAATTATTGCTCATGTGCCAATCACTAATGACGAAGTACAGGAAACCGGCAATTTTGAACTGGATGGCGTAACCTTTCCTGCGGCAGAAGTGCAGGTGGAATTTATCGCTCCATCAGCGGGTGATGCAGCCATGTTTCCGACTGGTAATTTGATCGACGATCTTGAAGTGCCTGGCATCGGAACATTCAAAGCTACAATGATTAACGCTGGTATCCCGACTATTTTTCTGAATGCCGAAGAGATCGGTTATACCGGTACCGAATTGCAAGAAGCAATTAATAGTGATAAAGAAGCATTAACCCGATTTGAAACTATTCGCGCTTATGGTGCAATCCGCATGGGATTAATTCAAAACATTGAAGAAGCAGCTACCCGTCAACATACACCTAAAGTTGCTTTTGTTGGCATGCCTGAAAACTACCTTTCGTCCAGCGGCAAACAAATTTTAGCGAGTGATATTGATATTAATGTTCGCGCTTTATCGATGGGATTATTGCATCATGCCATGATGGGTACAGCTGCAGTTGCTATTGGTACAGCGGCAGCCATTCCTGGAACATTAGTGAACATTGCCGCAGGTGGTGGCGAACGGAATGCGGTACGCTTTGGTCACCCATCTGGCACTTTACGGGTTGGCGCAGAAGCTAGTCAGGTTGATGGTAAATGGAGTGCCGATAAAGCAATTATGAGCCGTAGCGCTCGAGTGTTAATGGAGGGTACTGTTCGTATTCCGGGTGATGCTTTTTAGAAAATTTAAAAATAACATGGCTCTCGTAAGTTGTGATTGACGAAGGAAACCCAACAAAATTACTGAAAATAAATCCAGAAAAATGTTGGGATTCGCAAGCTTTTCCCAACCTACGAAACCCAGATAAATTACTATTTATCTTTTATCAATAGAAACCCAGTCTCTCGGTTCCGGTCCAACATAGTTAGCACTTGGACGAATGATTTTTCCATCCACACGTTGCTCCATAATATGTGCCGCCCAACCAGTAATTCGTGACATCACAAAAATAGGGGTGAACATCGCAGTCGGAACGCCCATCATGTTGTAAGAAACCGCCGAGAACCAATCCAGATTCGGGAACATTTTCTTTTCATCCCACATCACAGATTCTAATCTTTCAGCCACATTAAATAGATTCATGTCACCTTGAGTTTCAGACAGTTCTTTTGCAACTTTTTTGATTACCACATTTCGCGGATCAGAAACAGTATAAACCGGATGACCAAAACCAATTACGATTTCTTTTCTTGCCATACGCTCTTTGATATCGGCTTCCGCTTCATCAGGCGTTGAATAACGTTTTTGAATTTCTAATGCCACTTCATTAGCACCGCCATGTTTTGGTCCACGCAAAGCGCCAATTGCTCCGCTCACTGCAGAGTACATATCCGAACCTGTTCCGGCGATAACACGGCTGGCAAAAGTAGACGCGTTAAATTCATGCTCAGCATACAAAATCAACGAAGTATGCATCGCTTTTTCCCACTGTTTACTTGGCTTTTCACCATGCAACATATGTAAAAAATGAGCACCTATGGAATCATCATCGGTTTCAACGTCAATACATTTTCCGTTATGGCTGTAGTGGTACCAGTAAAGTAACATCGAACCAAAAGAAGCTAATAATCGATCAGAAATATCTCTGGCATCCGCAGGCGCTTGCTCGTCTTTTTCTGGTAAAACGGTTCCCAAAACTGAGCAACCGGTTCGCAAAACATCCATTGGATGGGCGGCGGCTGGAATAGCTTCTAAAACTTCCTGAACCACTGTTGGTAGTCCGCGCATTGAACGAAGTTTGCGTTTATAATTAACTAACTCTGCTTTTGTTGGCAAACGACCATGAATTAATAGATGGGCGATTTCTTCAAATTCAGCAGTTTCAGCAAATTCTAAAATATCATAGCCACAGTAAGCTAAATCATTTCCGGTTAACCCAACAGAACAAAGCGCTGTGTTGCCTGCGGGAACACCTGACAGTGCAACGGATTTTTTTGGTTTACGCACTGGTGCATTGTTTTCAGTATTGTCACTCATTGATTACTTCTCCTTATCGTCAGCAAATAACTCGTCGAGCTTTTGCTCAAATTGGTGGTAATTTAAATAGTTATAAAGTTCTTCTCGGGTTTGCATTCTTGAAATAATATCTCGTTGGTGACCATCTTTAATCAACGCCTGATAAAAAGCCTCTGCGCCCTGATTCATCGCACGATAAGCGCCGCAACAGTAAAGTACGATATCCACTCCAGCTTCAGCAAGCTCTGTGGTTGAAAATAACGGCGTTTGGCCAAACTCGGTAATATTGGCTAAAAAAGGAACATCAATTTCTTTATTGAGCGTTCTGTATTGCTCCAATTCGGTGATCGCTTCCGGAAAAATCATATCCGCTCCGGCTTCTATACAGGCATGCATTCTGTCAATCGCTGACTGCAATCCTTCAACCGCTAAAGCATCGGTACGCGCCATAATCACAAAGTTTTCATCGGTTCTGGCATCCACCGCCATTTTTACCCTGTCAACCATTTCGTTAAGTGGTACGATTTCTTTTCCGGGGCGATGGCCGCAACGTTTAGCCGCCACCTGATCTTCAATATGACAACCGGCTGCACCAAATTTTGTTAGTGAACGAACGGTACGGGCAATATTAAATGCACCGCCAAAACCGGTATCCGCATCGACCAATAAAGGTAAGTCACAAACATCGGTAATTCTTCTGACATCGGTTAGCACATCGTCAATCGTACTGATACCTAGGTCAGGTAAGCCTAATGAATTGGCAGCGACCCCACTCCCGGCTAGATAAATCGCTTTATGTCCCGCTTGTTTTGCCATATGCGCAGTGATTGCGTTAATCGTTCCGACGATTTGAAGCGGCTTATTGTCCGCAACAACCTTTCTTAAATTTGCTCCAGCGCTTTGAATACTCATGCTTCTCCTGCTTGTCTTGCTTGTCTATTAATGTAATGTAATTTTAGATTCATTTTAAATTGTAAAAACTAACTGTTTTCCTGGATCTTGATTTTCCATATCGCCGGACCTGTTTTATGTACCGAATCGCCTTTAGTATCCACTGCGACAGTTACCGGCATATCTTCAACCGTAAATTCATAAATGGCTTCCATTCCTAATTCTTCAAAAGCCACCACTCTTGACTGTTTGATCGCTTTAGAAACCAAGTAAGCCGCACCGCCAACCGCCATTAAATAAATTGATTTATGTTTAGCAATAGACTTAAGCGCGATGTCACCACGCTCGGATTTTCCAATCATGCCCATTAATCCCATACCGCCATCGGCTTTATCGGCGAGCATCATCTCGGAATATTTATCCATTCGAGTGGATGTTGTAGGACCAGCGGGACCAACAACTTCATCGCCAACCGGGTCAACCGGTCCCACGTAATAGATAAATCGACCTTCAAAATCAACCCCGTCTGGCAATGGCTGACCGCTATCGACCAGATCTTTTATTTTCTTATGCGCCGCATCTCGACCAGTTAATATTTTTCCACTCAATAATAAAGAGTCGCCAGGTTGCCAGGATTCAATTTCTTGTTGGCTGATGTTATCGATATTAACTCGTTTAAGTTTACTTTGATCCGCTTGAGGAATTTCAGGCCAGTCGCTTAAATTTGGCGCTTCAATATAACTGGGACCAGTACCATCTAGCGTAAAGTGTGCGTGTCGGGTAGCCGCACAATTAGGGATCATCGCAACCGGAAGTGAGGCCGCATGTGTAGGGCAATCTTTAATTTTGATATCCAGAACTGTTGTCAATCCACCTAAACCTTGTGCACCAATCCCTAGTTTATTGACTTTATCCATTAATTCTAAACGCAATTTTTCGACCGATGTTTCAGCGCCTTTTTCTTCCAGCTCATGAATGTCGACCGGATCCATTAAGGATTCTTTTGCCATCACCATGGCCTTTTCGGCAGTGCCACCAATACCAAGGCCTAACATGCCAGGTGGGCACCAACCCGCTCCCATGGTTGGGACGGTTTTTAAAACCCAGTCGACGATTGAATCATTGGGGTTAAGCATCACAAATTTGCTTTTATTCTCTGAGCCGCCACCTTTTGCAGCAACGGTCACTTCGACTTTATCGCCTGGAACCATTTCAACATGAACCACCGATGGGGTATTGTCTTTGGTGTTGACTCTCGGACCGACTGGATTTTTTACAATTGAAGCTCTCAGTGGGTTGTCAGCGTTTTGATACGCCCTTCTAACCCCTTCATCGACTAACTCTTGAACGGTTAAATCGCTCTCCCATTGGACATCCATGCCTATTTTGATAAATGACGTAACGATCCCTGTATCCTGACATACCGGCCGTTTGCCTTCTGCGCACATT
>JAUUYO010000307.1 GCA_030590405.1 Kangiellaceae bacterium | reverse complement strand
TTTGTGATCGACACTTCCGGTTCAATGGGTGGCGAGTCGATCAGGCAAGCCCGTAAGGCCCTTGAGTTTGGCCTCTCCACTTTATCAGCACAAGACAGTTTCAATGTGATCCAGTTTAATTCTAGCACCAGCCAACTTTTTCAAGACGCTCGATTAGCAAATCCCCACAATATCCAAATGGCGCAATCTTACCTGCGACGACTCGAAGCCAATGGCGGCACAGAAATGTTTTCTGCAATAGAAGCCTCATTAGACGGAAACTCTAATCACTCAACACTTCGCCAAGTGATTTTTTTAACCGATGGCGCGATTTCAAATGAAGCGCAATTATTTGAACTCATTGCAAAACGCTTAGGCGATAGTCGGCTTTATACGGTGGGTATCGGCTCTGCACCGAATGAATTTTTTATGAAAAAAGCCGCCCGTTTTGGTCGGGGCAGTTTTACCTTTATTAAAGATACTCACCAATCGAACAGCAAAATGCAAACGCTGTTTGCTAGTATAAGTCGACCACAATTGACCCATATCAATATTCAGTGGCCAAAGGGTATTCAATCGGAAACCTGGCCAAATAAAATCCCGGATTTATATGATGGCGAGCCATTATGGCTTAAAGCCAAAGTCAGCGATTTAACCGGTAAGGTCAAAATTTCTGGGCGGTTAAATGATATTTTCTGGCAAAGCGATCTATCGCTGGATAATCCACAGCAACAGCCAGGCATCGCCGTGTTGTGGGCAAGAGAAAAAATTGCCGCGATAATGAACAGCGCTTATCACGGCGCGGTCAATGACCAACAAAAACAACAGATTATTAATACCGCGCTCAACCACCATTTAGTCAGTCGCTTTACCAGTCTGGTGGCCGTGGATAAAACTCCTTCCCGCATCACTGAAAAACTCTATCAACAAAAAGTCGCTAGCCATTTACCCAAAGGCAGTAAAACGCCCCATAGCGTCAATCCTTCGGTGCCTTTTGCTCGCACCAGTCTGGATTTGGATATTACCGCTCGTTGGTCTATCGTACTTTTTATCCTGAGCTTGATGAGCCTGCTTTTATATCGGCGGATGGGTTAAACGAAATTAAAATCGGAGCGTTAACCATGAAAGGTCTTTTAAAAATTCTTTTTATAATTGGTTTTATTCTTTCCAGTATTGGATTATTAAGAATTGGTTATTACCATGTAAAAGCCGAAACTGCTCAATGGTTATTAGAATCAGCATGGCAACAAAGCCAACAAAAAAATAACAACCTTCCGATTAAACCTTGGTCATGGGCCGATACCTGGCCAGTGTTAAGATTAGAACTGCCCAGTCTGCAATTATCCAGTATAGTTTTAAAAGACACTAGCGGCCAAAGCCTGGCTTTTGGTCCCGGTTTGATGACTCCTGACATATTACCGGGCGAGCGAGGCAATAGCTTTATTGCGGCACACCGTGATACTCACTTTGAACAACTGATTGAGTTGAAAACCGATGAACTGATCACAGTCACCAATCGGTCAGGAGAAATATTAACCTTCAAAATCGATAAAATTCAGACTGTTGATAGCCGGATTGAACAGCCGATAACAGAAACTCAAGAAAACCGGATCACTTTAGTGACTTGCTATTCATCCGATAATAATCAAGCGAATACCCCTTATCGTTATTTGGTCAGTGCAGTACTGGTTAAGTAATGTATGTGGGATTTTTACTTAATTACACATTATTTAACCCAGAATAATCTAACCCAGGATGATCTAATTTTAATTCGCTTTAACTTAGAATAATCAGTTGAAGCAGCCGAACAAGAAAAACGCCGAATAGGCAGGAAGTGTATTTGATACATTATTGAGAGTATCGATTAATATTTATTTTAAATGATGCTACAAATTGTTTGAGTCAGCCTAAAACCCATCAATCGGCTGAAATAGCGCTTGCCAATCTTCCGAGGTTAAGTTCATGGTATCGAGCGATTCTTGATCGTACAAACCTTGCGACAGCTTATTTTTTTGCAATTGCATTTGCTGAATTTTTTCTTCCACCGTTCCCTTGGTAATAAGTTTATAAACAAACACTGGTTTATCCTGTCCAATACGATAAGCGCGATCATTGGCTTGTTGTTCTGCTGCGGGATTCCACCAGGGATCATAATGGATAACCGTATCTGCAGCAGTTAAATTAAGCCCCACGCCACCAGCTTTTAAACTGATCAGAAAAATAGGTATATTGCTCTTTTGAAATTTTTCAACCAGTTTACCGCGATGCTTACTTTTGCCGGTCAGCATTAAATATGACAGTGACAAATTGTCCAGTTCTTTGGCAATAATATCCAGCATGCTGGTAAAAGATGAGAATAATAAAATCCGACGACCTTGCTCAACCATGGTTGGCAAACGCTCTCTTAACCAGGCGATCTTAGCCGAGGAATTATTTTTTCGCGCAGACTCCAATTTAATTAGCGAAGAATGACAACACACCTGGCGGAGCTTTAACAAAGCATTTCCAATTAAAAACTGATTCCGATTTTTAGTTTCAAGTGACATCGCCTTATGGACTTGTTCCATCATGGAGGTTCTGATAGTTTCATAAAGATCAGCTTGGGCCGTTTCAAGTTCGATCAGCATTATCATTTCTGTTTTGCTCGGTAGTTCTTTGGCGACCTCGTTTTTTGTTCTGCGTAACATCAAAGGAGCGACTCGTTTAGCGAGCAAGCTTTGTCTTAGATAGTCCTGATTTTTCTCAATAGGTTGTCGATACAGTTGATTAAACTGGTATTCGCTGCCCAGAAAATCAGGCATTAAAAAGTGAAACAAAGACCATAGTTCACCGAGATGATTTTCCATCGGAGTACCAGTCAAACAAAGACGCTGATTAGAATGTAACTCATTGACTGCCGAAGTGATTTTACTGCGAGTATTTTTAATCACCTGCGCTTCATCCAACACCAGCAAATGAAATCGGGTGCGGGTTAGTTTATTGATATCTCGCAGAATTAATCCATAACTAGTGATCACCATATCCATATTAGGAATTTTTGCGTACAACTCGCTTCGTTTACTACCGGCTAACTTCATGACTCTTAATGAAGGTGCAAATTTTTGAGTTTCCTGCTGCCAATTGGACAAGAGAGTGGTTGGCGCGATCACCAAGCAGGGTGTTTTTAATCGCCCTTTTTTTTTCTCAACCAGAATATGGGCAATCGTTTGAATGGTTTTACCCAACCCCATATCATCAGC
>JAUUYO010000280.1 GCA_030590405.1 Kangiellaceae bacterium | reverse complement strand
TCCTGTTTCCAGAAAGGCATCACCTGCATCAAACCTAAGGCACCTGCGCTGGAAATGGCGTAGTGGTCGAAATCGCTTTCGATGTTGATCAATGCCAGGATTAGCATCGGATCTAAGTTAAAGTTTGTGGCTTCTTTATGAACCATTCGCAAGATCGAAAAGCGCTCATCTTCGGGAATATGTGGGGCAATTTTAGATAATCGGGTCGCTTGTTCAAACAACCAGACTTCTGCGTCAAAACGATCCTCAAAGGAGTTTTCTGCTTTGGCGATCGTCATGATCAATTGTTTGCGAAAGTCACTATCGGGTTTTTCCTGCTGGCTACTCGATTGCAGTTTTGTGATATTTTGTGCGGTATTTTCGGCGTTAGAAACAAAACAGGCAAACAAGCAAAGCGATGCAAAGATCGCTTTGTTTAGTTGTTTTATTATTTGCCAATTATTTATCATTTTGACTGTTTTACCCTTTGGTTTCGCTCAGAATATGGAGTACCACTGGCTGAGCATCGTTGAAACCTACTTAAATACTAACCTATTTTATTCATTAAAGTTGAGAAGACGTTATCCATTTCGATATCAACTTTATCGTTACTGCGTCGATGTTTATATTCAAAGGTGCCAGCATCGATGCCACGCTCACTAATTACAATGCGATGGGGTACACCGATCAACTCGATATCCGCAAACATCACACCAGGGCGTTCTTTTCGATCGTCCAATAAGACTTCGATGCCCGCTTGCAAAAGTTGTTGGTAAAGAGCTTGCGCTTGTTCGGCGACCCGTGGCGAACGTTTCATATTCATTGGTACAATCGCGACTTGAAAAGGGGCGATATTTTCTGGCCAGGTAATACCGTAATCGTCATGGTTTTGCTCGATGGCTGCTGCCACAATTCTCGACACTCCAATGCCATAACAGCCCATGGTTAAAGTGACTGCTTTACCGTTTTCACTCAATACGTTAGCTTTCATTGCTTTGGAGTATTTTGTGCCTAACTGGAAGATATGACCGACTTCGATGCCCCGTTTGATGGTTAAGCTGCCTTTACCGTCTGGACTGGCGTCGCCTTCGACAATATTTCGACAATCAAAAATTTCAGTATAACTCGCATCTCTTTGCCAATTAACTCCGGTTAAGTGGTGATTGTCTTGATTAGCGCCACACACAAAATCATTGAGTATCGCGGAGTCTCTATCGACAATAATCGGTACCTCTAAACCGACAGGCCCCACAAAGCCAGCTGGAGCGCCAATGGTTCTGTTAATATCTTCATCGCTGGCCATTGCTAATGGCGCAAAAACCAAGGGGTGTTTTTCAATTTTGATTTCATTTAGTTGATGATCGCCTCGTAAACAAACGGCAACTAATGTTCCATCTTGTTGTCCTTTGACGATCAAGGTTTTTAATACTTTGCTGGCATCAACATTTAGTGATTCACATACCGCTTCAATCGAACGAGCATTAGGGGTACTCACGGTTTGCATCGTTTGAGTCGCCACTGGTGCATCATCCGATGGCGCTAATGCTTCGGCCTTTTCGACATTGGCGGCGTAGTTACTCTCGGTGCTAAATGCGATGGCATCTTCACCGGAATCAGCCAGCACATGAAATTCGTGAGAATTACTGCCGCCAATTGAGCCGGTATCAGCAATCACTGCGCGATAATCCAGACCTAATCGTTCAAATATTTTGACATAGGCCTGATACATAATTTGATAAGTCTTATCCAGACATTCATCGCTGGCATGAAAAGAATAAGCATCTTTCATTAAAAATTCACGCGCTCGCATTACTCCAAACCTTGGTCGCCGCTCATCGCGAAATTTCCCCTGAACCTGGTAATACACCGCAGGCAGCTGCTTATAACTGCGGATCTCATCGCGGATCATTGAGGTGATGACTTCTTCATGGGTGGGGCCTAAACAAAAATCTCGGCCATGGCGATCTTGCATTCTTAGCAATTCATCGCCGTATTCTTGCCAGCGCCCCGATTCTTGCCAAAGCTCGGCGGCCTGAACCATCGGCATCAATATTTCCTGCGCGCCGACCGCGTTCATCTCTTCTCGTACAATTTGTTCGACTTTTCGAAGCACTCGCAAACCAGTGGGTAACCAGGTATAAAGCCCTGAGGCTTGCATGCGGATCATGCCAGCACGTAACATTAATCGATGGCTGGCAAGTTCTGCATCGCTAGGGTCTTCACGTAAGGTGGCTAACAGGTATTGACTGGTTTTCATGGAATGTGTCTCTATACATCTTTTTGAGGGGACAAGCCATTTTTTGAAAAGGCAGGCTTTATCCGAAATTAGTTGGTATTTTACTTTCGGGTCTTTTTTTAAGCAATTAAAGTTGACTAAAATCAGCCAGAAAGTGAAAAGACTGGAAAATAATTGATGTTTTTGCTTTAAATTATTTGAAAAGCCCTTATATTAATCTATTAAGAGTTACTAGAAGTAGAATTGAAGTATGCCAATTTATGAGTATAAATGCACTGAGTGCCAGCATCGATTAGAAAAATTGCAAAAAATGAGCGATGATCCGCTTAAAGATTGCCCTGAATGTGGCCAATTGGCTTTGACTAAACTGGTATCGGCTTCTTCCTTTAAGTTAAAAGGCACTGGTTGGTACGAAACAGATTTTAAGAATAACAAAAAGACTGAGTCATCTACTTCTGGTCAATCTGCGAGTAAAGACTCTAAAGCAGCTGCTAAACCTGATACTAAGGCCAAAGCAACTAGTGAGTAGATTGGGCATTTAGTCGGTGGAGATTACCGCCGAACGACGATTGCAGTATCGCTTGCAAAATTCGCATTTGTGATCTTTAATTAGGCTGCGCGAACTCATTTAGTAAACTGAAAAGGAGAATCTGGTGTTAGAATCTTTTAAAAAATGGTTTGAATCTTATGATGGAGAAGTTTCTCAATTTAATCATGCCGAGGATGAAACCATACATGTAGCCCTAGCCTCACTGTTGTACCATATTATCAGTGCAGATGATCTGGCTAGCGATAAAGAAAAGCACAAGTTTTCTTCGATTCTCCATGAAGAATTTAATTTAGATGAAGAGCAGGTTTCTCATTTATATTCATTTGTCAAAACTCTACAGACCGATCTTAGAAGTGATCTGAATACCGTTAATTTATACCTTAAAGAAAAGCCTCACTTGCGTATGGATTTTATGAGCAAACTCAACCAGTTGATAGCTGTTGATGGTGTAAAAACGAATGAACTTGAGATATTTCATGATGCGATGAAAGTTATTTTTCCCGAAGTAGCTGAAAAAGTTGATCAATTTTAAATGGAAAATCAATTTCTATTGCTGCAAGCGGAACTTTCTTCCGCTTGCTTTCTTATCCATAAAATACGAGGAATATAGACAGTAAGCCTGATTAAACACGCCCCCCCCAAAAAAAACATCCCTTTATTTTCCTCTGTGGTAAAAATCTTTTGTCTTGTCTTTAAAACGCGACCAATAACTAAGCTGCGGCTACACCAGACTCATCAAAGATTTTTTAGAATAATCAGACAATTCATCCAGTCGGTTTTCGCGAACCTTTGGTACCCATTCAGGATCTTGTAAAAGTGCACGTCCGACCGCAACCAGTTCAAATTCATCATTATTGAGTCGCTCTGCCAAATTGTCAAAGGATGCCTTGGCGACTTGTGACGATTCAACCATATCGCGTTTTTCTTCATCGATGAAGCTGCTGTTTAGACCGACGCTACCGACCGTAATACAAGATTTACCTGTGAGCTTTTTAGTCCATCCGGCCAGATTGAGCGATGAGCCTTCAAATTCAGGTTCCCAGAATCGCCGAGTGGAGCAATGAAAAATATCCACACCTGCATCCACCAGCGGTTTTAAGAATGCTTCCAGTTTTTCCGGAGTGTCGGCTAATTTGGCCGAATAGGCTTGTGATTTCCATTGAGAAAAGCGCAAGATGATCGGGAAGTCTGCGCCACATTTTTCGCGGATCCCTTTGATTAT
>JAUUYO010000229.1 GCA_030590405.1 Kangiellaceae bacterium | reverse complement strand
GTTTATTATATTCAGTATGCCCATGCACGGATTTGCTCTGCGTTTAGAAAATTGGAAGAGAGAGGGCGCCGCTTTGATCAACAAAACGGCTTGGCCAATCTATCTCTGCTAACCCTTGAGCAAGAGCTCGGTTTGATGGATAAAATGAATCAATATTCCGATTTAATTAAAAATGCCGCCGAGACTTGCGATCCACATGTGATTGCCCATTTTTTAAGAGATTTGGCCGCTGAACTTCACCAATATAACCATGCTGGCTCAGATTCTGCAGATAAAAGATGGATTGTCGACGATCAAGATTTATGTGATGCCAGAATGTGTTTAATCAAGGCTGTCAAACAAGTGATTGTCAATGGGTTAGACTTATTGGCGGTTAGCGCGCCGGAGAAGATGTAACCGATGGCAAAAGATTACGCCAAGGGCAAAGGCAAAAAAAAGAGATCGGGTGCCAGCCGCGGCAAAAAAAACCGCTCAGTCCCTAAAGGACTCATATTTATCGCATTTATACTGGTCGTGGGGCTAGTGACGCTTTTAGTTTATTTAAAATGGTACCGGCCCTCCGTTGCGAGCAAACCAAAAGCAAACCCGGTTACGGCAAAAAAGGCTCAATCGAAACAATCAGGCCAATCGAAGAAGACAGAAAAACAGCCAAAAAATATCGATGAAGAGGACGAAGTCCCTTTTTACAAAACCCATAAAGAAATGCTCAACAAGACCGTTGAGATTCCCATAGAAGATTTAAAACTGCCAGAAAGTGAACATCAATATAAGTATCTGATGCCCTGTGGTTCTTTCAGAGACATCAAACGAGCGGATGAGCTGAAAGCGCAAATTGCGTTCGCCGGTTTTGAATCAAACATTCATCAAGTAACGGTGGAGTCAGGTATCTGGTATCGGGTCGAGTTAGGTCCGTTTAACAGTAAACGAAAAACCGAATCCATTCGTCATCGATTGCAGGATAATGGCTTTAATTATTGTAAGATCTGGCCTAAAAAAATTAAATAAAAAATAAAGTAAAAAAATCAATGAACAAACATCATAGCAGTAAACCTCGATTCATTATTTTGGCCATCTTATTGGCTAGCCTGCAAACTTCTTTTTGTTTTGCAGGCGATAATCAACTCACCATTTTACATACCAACGATTGGCAATCCCGTCTACTCGGTTTTGGCACGAATGCTGATTTCACTCCGCAAACAGTTAATGATGACAATACCATTGGCGGAGTTAGTCGACTGGCGACCCTGATTGAGCAACGTCGAGAAATCCTTGGCGAAGATAATGTTTTATTACTCGACGGTGGCGACTATTCCATGGGGACCCTGTTTCATACCATCATCCGCGAAACTGGCGCAGAGCTCCAGCTGATGAGTACTTTGCGATATGACGCAATTACTTTTGGCAATCACGAATTCGACTATCGCCCGGACGGGCTTGCTCAAAGTATAGAGTCAGCCTTAAATGCCAGAGGAAAATTACCGCCAATCGTGATCAGTAATATGCATTTTAGTCCCGATGATCCAGCGGATGATCGCTTGCAAGCTCTCTGGCAGCAAAATATCATCCGGTCCTATGTGGTAGTCAACAAAGGGGGTAAAAAAGTGGGACTTTTTGGCTTAATGGGTTCCGATGCCGCCGATGTTGCGCCGAATGCCTCACCCATTTCATTTAGCGATCCGATAGAAGCAGCTAAACGAATGGTACAGATTTTAATCGAAAAAGAAGAGGTTGATTTAGTCGTCGTGTTATCCCACGGCGGTATCCATCAAGATCCCAATGCCCCTTTAAATTGGTGGGGTGAAGATGTCGACCTGTTAACCCAGGTGCCTGGTATCGATATTGTAGTTGGTGGTCACTCACATACACCACTAAACAAACCGATTATGATTAATGACAGAATGATCTTGCAAGCCGGATCAGAAGCGCAGTATCTTGGCGAGCTTTCGCTTAGGTCAGAAGCCAATGAGCTAGAAGGCGATAAGTTCAAAAAAAGCCATTATCAATTACACAAGATTGACGATCACACCATTGGCGACCCAGCCTTTATCGCCCAAATTGAACAATTTAAACAGCAAGTCACCGAACTTTTTTTAAAACCTGCTGGCTATGAATTTGAGCAGGTATTGGCGTACACAAAACGCCGTTTAGGCCGCGAGCATTTTGATAATGTAATTGCCAATTTGGTGACTGATTCGATGAAAATAGCCACTTCATCCGATATTGCGATCAGCACCAATGGCCCTATTCGAGATGACATTTATTTAGGTTCCAATGGTATCCAACAAGTATCCGATCTTTTTCGTATTGTCCCTTTAGGCGTCGGAGTTAATAGCGATAAACCCGGTTACGATCTAGTCAAAGTCTGGATCACCGGTTCCGAAATAAAAAGTATTATCGAAGCGCTTTTACTCGGTCAGCAAACCAGAGGAGATTCATTCTATCCCCGTTTTTCTGGTTTTCAAGTGGTTTATAACTCTGCCAGGCTGCCGTTTGATCAAGTGTCTCAAATCAAACTGGGTGACTCAAAAAGCGGCTTTCATGATATCGATCTCTCACCAGATAACCCACAGCTTTATAGCATGGCCGCCAATAGCTTTGTTGGTTCGATGGCCTGGCTGATCGGAAAAATTAGTTACGGACTGTTAGAATTTACCCCCAAAAATGAAAACGGCGATCCCATCGCTGACCTAAGCGAAGGGGTTTATGATACCAATCTCAGTCAATCGGGTGTTCAAGAAATAAAAGAATGGCGGGCTTTTTTTTCTCATCTAAAAAAATTACCGGATACTAATCATGATGGCGTTGTAGAGCTGCCAATAAAATCTGATGCTAGATTAATAAAAATTAATAGTTATAGCCCAAACAAATTATATCAAAACGCAACCTGGATCATGTATCTGGGGAGCTTGATAATAGTTGTTGGTGCCGTGCTTGTATTATTACTTATTAAACGAATTTATCGACAATTTACAAGCTAAAGTTATTTTGTCGAGACTTTTGTAACACTTAAGCGACTGCTGTCCTGACGCTATTTGGCCTGTAACTCCTGAAATAGGTCAGATGTTATCTTATTGTTTATCATCCCAACGATTGATCCAGTTTATCCCTAAATCCTAACGACACAAAAATCAAACCGTTCGTCAGAATTATCAACCACTTATTTGACAACTCCGTAATGGCAACTATATTCAATATTCGCCCTACAACCTCTTGCCTCCAAATTATGATAGCAATAGCTTATAGCCCATTATCAAAAGGTTTGTCTGGATTTGTTCATTATCTCACAAAGTATAATATGAACGCGGTAAATTTAACATGAAGCTATATTAGAATTATTTTATGAGTATTAAAGTTGGCTTATATCAAATGGATGAACGAAGCGCTGGGAGGCTTCGGATCGTATTCAAAATGGTTTATAAGGACCAATGCGTGATATCTGAAATAGCTGATGCGGATTCTGTGATCATTAACGTTGATCAAAACAACCCTAACCAATTGCTAGCCGAATTTAAACAAGCCTACCCAGGAAAGCCCGCTATTATCTTAAGCGACAAACCGATAACCATCGAAGGGATCAAATGTATGACTCGCCCATTCAAACTTCCAGAATTACTCGAAGCCTTGAAGCATACAGCTAATAATAAACTCTTCGCAGTTCATTCAGCTTCCACAATTGATAGTACCAGACAAACCGCAGATCTACTGCTCAAAAAAACTTCGATGCAAAATAATAATAATTCAGCAAAAGCCTCACAGCAGTCACTTATTGACAATGTAAAAAATTCACATCAGACAGTTATTGATAATAAGGATATCTATTATCAACCAGGTAATTTTTTACAAGGAAAAGTGACTGCCGCAATAGCAAAAGCCAATAGTTCGAATAAAAGCATATTTTTACGCTGCTGGTCTCATCGTTGGATTGTTATTAGCCCTTCTTCAGGCTGCTTAGTAGAAAATATTAAAGAACGACAATTGATTAGTCTTGGGTTAATTAATATTGACAGTGATGTCGTTTTTCGCGAGGAGCCATTTACTGAAGAACAGATGTTAGCAATGTCTGAAACGCCTACAAAAGAAGTAAAGGTAACTTCCATACAAAAATTTATTTGGAACATAGCGGTAAGGACAGCCCGTGGCCGAATACCAGAAGGAACATCCGTCAATGATCTTTATGTACTTGAGCGATGGCCAAACCTTACCCGTTTGATGAAAATTAAAAACGCAATGAGAATAAGTGCATTTTGGCTTAATCAGCCCCAATCGATTCATGATATAGCCAGTAAATTAGTTATCCCGATTGAAGATGTATATACCTATTTTAGCGCAGCAAGTGCAATAGGACTCATTAAAGAGGCCAAAAGGCGAGAAGACAATTTACTCAAACCGGATGTGGCAAAGGCCAGACAAGATAAAAAAGGATTGTTTTCTGCTATCTTGAAAAAGCTCGGTAGCTTGTCTCACACATTTGATGAGCAAGCTCCTGATAATCAAGAAGACAGGGGCCAATAAAAAATGTTTGATAAAAGCGCTTACAAAATTATTTTTACTGGCCCCGTTGGTGCTGGTAAAACGACAGCAATAAAAGCGATCAGTGATACGCCAGTGATTTCCACTGAGCAACGTGCAACTGACAATGTTAAAGAAAGAAAAGAAACAACCACCGTCGCTATGGATTACGGCATGATGCGCCTAGAGCAAGGTGACAATATTCATTTATATGGTACGCCAGGACAAGCTCGTTTTAATTTTATGTGGGATATATTGGTAGAGAATGCCCTCGGCATTGTCATTCTTGTGGACAGTGCTAACAAAGATCCTCTTGCTGATTTAGGTTTTTTCCTTAATAGCTTTAGCCAATTTATACAAAACAAGGCCATCGTCGTCGGAATCACACGAACCGATTTACTAGGTCAATATAAGTTAGACGATTATCACCGAGTCCTTAAAGAGCATCGTTTTAACCCTCCTGTATTTGAAGTGGACGCCAGAAAAGAAAAAGAAATTAGCATGTTAGTACAAGCACTTTTGTTTAGTGTTGATCAAAGTATTGAAGAG
>JAUUYO010000175.1 GCA_030590405.1 Kangiellaceae bacterium | reverse complement strand
GGTTGTATGGGCAGTAACCCATATACCGTTAAAGAGTAGTTGACTCGTAATTAGTAGTATTAACAGTCGTTTAAACATGCCTAAAAATCAAATGTGCTCATGATCATAAAATGAATTTACTGATAATCCTAACAAAACTGTGAGGATTTGCAAGTGTAATAATTGTCCAACAGCAGTTTTCGGTAAAACTGATTGCAAGCAATTAGCAACCCAACGTAGGATTAGCCTTCTTTCGCTGCCGCGCCTTTAAGGTAAAATACAGGAGATACTACAAAAAAAAGATTCGCCCATCCCCTCGAAATTAATCTTAGAAAAAACAGAGTGATCAATTTGTGTTTCGATTTTCAAGATGAAGGAGTGGTATCATAGTTTTATGTAGCACACCGAATACGACCAACTGTTGATTATCTAGCGTGTAATAAACTACATGACTGGCATAAGGAAAGCTGAATACATTGTCTCCAACTTCAAGCCGTTGTTTCCCAATAGCTGGGATCTCAGACAATACAAGTATTGTTTGTCTTAATTCTGAGAGATATTTCAGTGATTGATTCCCCCCCCCATTGTTTCAATGTGTAGCGGCGAATATCTTTGAGGTCAGTTTGAGCGTCTGGTGTTAGTCGATAGTCAGATTTCTTAGTCATATTTACCGGTTTCTAACTCGTCAAAAAATTGCTCTCCATCAACTGTTTGACCATCGCGAATATCATCCTTCGCTTTAGCTGCTTTAGATTGCAACAAACGCATCTTTACTACTTCCATCCTTTCATATTCTTCGACTGAAATCACAACAGCAACAGGCTTGCCATTCTTGTTTATTTGAACAGGCGCTCGTTGCACCTTCATCAACATCTCTCCAAAATGGGTTTTGGCATCATTAGCTGTTAGCGCTTGCATATTTAAAGCCTTTAATATCATTCGATTCGACCATTATAGATGAATCGAACGATATTGACCACTCTCATTAACTAAAGTTGAGAGCTGTGCATAAATACGATATTTTCACTTAAATCGCCGCATTCCTTACCTGACACAGCCTATAGAGTCACTTGCTTCGACGATTTTTTGCGATATTCCACCATTTTGTTTATACATTTTTTACTAAAATGATATGCATGCTACCAGCCCCATTCGATCCTCAGCCCTAACTGATCACGTTGTTTAAACTGACCAAATAACCCATCAATATTGCCTGAAAACATATCCAGCGAAAAACCAACTTTGAGATCATCTTCAAGCAAATAACTCAATTCAATTTGCATCGAGCTATCCATTTGATCTGTTCCATAAAGCGTTAACCAATTTAGCTCCCAGGTTTCATTTTGGAAAGTTTGCTTGTACAAAAACGACAACACTTGATTATCTCTTGGTCTGACAAGCGTTTGAACATCATCAAACAGATAGCTTTGAAACCACTGGACGCTAATAAAAATATCTTGTAAACCTTGCCAGTCCAAACCGATCACCGAAGCAATTTCTGGCGTTTTTAAAATACCCTGCTCTGTAGTCAATTGATCTGTCACCAGCAGAGCAGTGGTTAATTGTTTCAGATGATAAGTATCGCTGCTATAGCCTATTTCCATCCGCAGGGTAAAATCTCCAAAGACATTACTTGCGGTACTGCCCAACAGGTGATTGCGTTGATAACGTGATTCAATCGCCAGCCCCTGCTCACTGAAATGGCGAAACAGTACAGGCGAATCGTGATAATGATAAAGGTAATTAAAAGTTAAATCCCAACCTTGATAAAATAGAGAGTAACGAAATCCCAGATCACTGTCGGTAAGAATAGATGAAGGTTTACTTTTTGAAAAAGAACTGACAAAGATATCCTCTGGAATATTGGGCACAAATAAAGGACTGGTAATTTGAAACCTTTTTCCGGCTTCAGCAAATTCGTGATAAGTTAAATCAGGGATCCACAAAACCTGAAAGCTTGAGTCATCATTAATGGGTAGCTCTACATTAAGCATCCAAAGGGGAATTCTGGAGTCTTCAAATTCATCCAAAATAAACTCGCTAAAGCTTTGTGGGTTAATCACATCAAGCACCTTTAAACCATCGGCTTGCCCCCAGGCCACTTGTTGTTTACCGATCCGCCAGAAGCTACTCATAAATTCCGTATCAAAATACCATTCTCGTATTTCAACTCCGCCGTGACTTCCGGCGGTAATGGGTCCATTGAAAGAGCCATAATTATCCGGTGATTCAACCGAGGCTGCAAAGTTATCCTGACTATCAAACCTGAATTTCCCAATCATTGTCATTTGGCTGCTGTCGGTTATTTCTAACTGCCACTCGGGTTTAAAAGTCGTTGCAAACTTCTGGCTGTGGCCTTTTTTATCGACAACCAGTTGCTGCTCAACGATCGCTGAAAATTCGCTGGCATGCAGGCTGAAGTTATCAAACAGGAAAAAATAAAAGACTAAAGATAATGATAGATCCCGTTTAAGGTTCTTCTGCCTCACTCTATTTACCCCGTTTCATAGCGCGCTGACTAAACAAAGCATCTTTTACTTCTGATTGATAATCCACCTGACTAAAATCAAACTGAGTTCGATGGCCTGTTTTGTGATTATCAACCACCATTTTATGGCGGGTGTAGATACCGCTCACTTTCCTGATTTGAGAAATATTGAGTGTTTTGAGTAGTTTCCCTTTAACATCCCAATATTTTGCTCTAACGATCATTCCGGTCTGTTGATCAACATTAAATTCCGTTTTTGAATAACCTAGCTCCTTGGCTATTTTCTGATTTTTCGGTATACCTCTCATTAATAAGGTATCAGTGGGTTGTTGATCATCTAATTTGAAAGATTCGAATTTAACGCTCTCAAAATCGTAATCGTTTAGATCCAGCTTGCCTTCCAGTTTAATATCTTCATAAGTAAAATCGGTTCCTAGAAAATAATCGCCTCGATCAGAAGCGGATATTCGCCTGACTTTTCTTAAGGCGGGCAGATATAACCATTGATCATCATCAACCGTTGCTTCAGGATAATCAAAGGTCAAAAACGCCGTTCCCTTGACATTCGTGGGTTTTTTGTAAAATAAAATAGTACGTTTTTCATCAGCATAATATTTTCGATAGGCTAAGGTTTCTCTGACGCGGACCTTGCCGCGCTTATCGGTCATGGTCATGGTTAAATTGCGGGTGACCTGTTGTCCATCATCAATCGCATTAACCCGCTCCACTATGTCGACAGCATTAGGTAATGCTCCCGCTTGAACCTGTTGGCTCATAAACAGATTACCGATAAATCCCACTAACAAAACAATGGATGAAATTCTGATCAATTTTTTGCCCAGAGAATAAGATGACTTACTAGTTTGATAATCACTAATAAAATGCGGCCTGGTGATCTTGATTAAAGCAGGTAACAAACTCATGCTGGCTAAAAAACTGGTAGTAACCGATACTACAACAATCATTCCAAAATTCGTTAAAGGAACCACCTGGCTGGAAATGAGAACACCAAAACCACAAGCGATAGCCAGATAATTAAAAAATAATGCTCGTCCGGTGGATGGGTAAAGCTGACTAAGAGTTTGATCCCAATCACCTTGATTCTCCCGATATAAACCTCTTAATCGGTCGATAGTATGAATAGCAAAATCGACACCTAAACCAATCGCGACCGAGGCAAACATTGAGGTACCGATACCGAGATCGATATTTAATACCACCATTGCCGTATACACCAACAAAATGGAACTCGCCACCGGTAAAATCGCGTACAACCCTGCGGTTAGTGAGCCAAAAAGCAATGCAGAAACGGCCCATACCAGAAACATTGAAATGGTTAATCCGACAAAATGACTTTCTCCTAAATCCTTTATCCAGTGATAGTTAACGGTTACTCGTCCACTTAAGGTCGCACTGATTTGTTCATTATTATAATTTAGCTCAGTATAGCTTTTAAGTTTTTTAATAGTCTCTTTAGTATCAATATAACTTCCTTTATTTAAATTTAGTCGAAGGTTTGCCATGCGGTAGTCATAGTCGATTTCCTCTTCAAAATCCGTTGGATCAGAAGACGCGGAATAGATTAAAAAGTATTGCGCGGTGAGTTCTTTACTTTTTGGCAGTTGATAATCACTTTGTTTTCCGCCATTTAACGATCGGTTCATTTGCTTTAAATAATCAACAATGGAAGTCGCTCCTTTTACATTATTTAGTGACAACGCGTAGTTTTGAAGCGCTTCTATTTTAGCCAGATTTTCCGGTATAAATAATCCCTCATTTTGTTTGGCTTCGATCACAATATCCAGATTATTCGTTCCGTCAAAATGTTGATTGATAACTTGATCGGCCTGATAAAGCGGTTCACTTGGATGAAAGGTTTGAATGCGATCTTCATTAACTTGCAGTTGACTGGTTGAATAAATACCGCCAATAATAACCGATAAAAACAAGAGCACTGTCAGCCACGGTTTATTCAGAGAAACGCGGCCTAGCACTACCATTATTTGAGCAAACTTGTCCAGCTGGTTAGTTTGATTCAAAGTAACAAAATATGGACTGGCCGATGGTTTGATCAACGCCATCGCAGCGGGTAAAAAGACTAATGAATAGAGCCACGCAATTGCCACACCGATAGCGGTAAATAAACCAAAATATTTAAACGGTGGCATATACGCCGCAAAATAAAGCCCAATAAAACCTGCAATGGTAGTTAAACTGGTCAGAGTGATCGGTCGCCACATGGCAACCAGAGTTTTGACAATCAATTCTTTTTTATCTTGAGTTGGATGGCGCGCCTGTAACTCAAAATAGTGACTATAAATATGTACTGAGTCGGCCACTGAGATCCCAATCAAGATAACGGGTAATGCATTGGTAATGACAAAAAATGCCACACCACTCATCGCCATAATGCTAATAGTCATTAATACCGACGCCGCGATAATCACATTGGATAAAAGGCCAGGGCTAAAACGGCGAAAGGCAAATAGAATAATCAAGGTAATAATTAACCCGGCCATGGGATTTAGCCGCTGGGCATCTTGATCGATATAACTGCCCAAATAACCAGCGATTGCACCTTCACCAGCAACATGAATTCTATCATCACCAACATTCGGTGCTCGTTCTACAAGTGCCAAGATTTGTTGGTAGGTTTGTTCAACCTGATCTTCATCGATTAACTCGGCGACAATTAAAGTGGCTTTCTTATCCTTAGCCACCAGGCTTCCCATATAAAGCGGAAAATCAGAAACCTGCTGCCAAATATGCTCAGCCTGAACCTGGTTTTCTGGTAGCTCTTTAAAAAAAGCTTCAACCTCCATACCTTCTTCTGAGCCAATAATATTGTTTTCTGTGGCTAAACTCGTCACGCGCTCAGTATTGACATTTTCGAGAGAAGAAATTTGTTCGCTCAACCAATTAACTAACGCCAATGACTGAGGATTAAAAACCCCATTTTCAGAAGAATTAACCACAGCAACAACAATAGGATCACTCAAGCCAAACTGGGCCTTCACTCTTTCCCGATAGACCAGCGCGGGATTATCTTCTGCTAAAAAAGCATCTGCCCGAGTATCTTTAAATAGTCCAGGCAGCGCGCTAAATAGCGCAAACATTAACAACAAACTAATCATCACGTTAGTCTTGGAATATTTGACGATAAACCTCGCCAATCTTAAAACCACTGGTGGTTGATTTTCTGGGTACATAATTAACACCTATGTATATACATGTATTTACTTAAAAAAAATGAATTAAATATTCGCTAATTTTTTTACAATCGACTCTGAAAGCTTGACAATTTGTTTAACATCTTTACCACCCAACTTTTCCTCTAGCTGCTCTTGCGCTTGCTTCCATATTGGCAAAGCTGTTTGATAAAGTTTCAAGCCTTTTTTAGATAATTGGATCAATTTACTTCGCTTATCCTTTTCATCGGTAGTTACCAACAATAACCCATCTCTGATCAGAGGTTTAAGACTTCTTGACAAGGTTGTTTGATCTAACACTAAGCCTCGTTGTAACTCTTTGTTAGTCGTTTGCTTAAGAAAATTAACGGCTCTTAGCACACTAAACTGACCGACTTTGAGTCCAACTTGTGAAAGCCTTTCCTCGTAAAAGTGAGTAATCACCCGAGTCGATTTTCTCATTGCAAAATTAAAACAAACTTCCATAGAAGCCACTTTGAAGGTTTCAGATAGACAATAGTATGCATACACATGCTAAATGTCAAGTATACTGTATCACTTTACACTATTGCGCAGTGAAACACTGAGCTTTAACCTTCGCGGCTATAACTACTTTGCATCGCTCAAATTTAAGTCTATTGTATTTTCAAACTACAAACTACAACATAATCTAGAGCTGTTGAACTATGAAAGATCAACAACCTTTAATCAAAAAAATCATTTAAGCAATTTGTTTTAATTTAACAGATCGGCTGCTTGCCGCTGTTTCTAATGCCTGCTTGAGATCGTTGATAATATCATCAACATGTTCAAGCCCTACTGCAACTCTAACTAAAGTATCAGTAATTCCGGCATCTCTTCGCTCTTCATCGGTATAGGGAGAGTGGGTCATACTTGCGGGGTGTTGAATTAATGTTTCAGCATCACCAAGACTAACTGCTATGACACACATTTTGAGAGAATTCATAAATTCCAGCGCTTGTTCAAAATCACCCTGTAATTCGAATGCAATCACGCCGCCGCCCGCTTTCATCTGATTACCTATAAAGTGATGCCCTGGATGAGATGGGAGTCCTGGATAATATACTTCACTAATCGCTTCGTGCTGCTCTAAAAATTCAGCAACTTTCTGAGCATTTTGGCAATGACGTTCAACTCGTAAATGTAATGTTTTCAAACCGCGAATAATCAGCCATGCATCATTAGGGCTCATTACAGCGCCCATATCTTTAAGTGTGGTTAACTTAATATTTTCAATTTGCTCAGCACTACCGCAAGCAATCCCTGCTACGACATCGCCATGACCATTTAAGAATTTAGTAGCACTATGGATCACCAGATCAACACCTAATGAAATCGGCTGCTGCAAAACTGGCGACATAAACGTATTATCAATAATTGACAGAAGGTTATTTTGTTTTGCGATGGTTGCTAGCATTTTTATATCAAACACTACCAGGTTGGGATTAACTGGCGTTTCAAGAAAAATAAGTTTTGAATTTTCTTTGATTGCCGCTCTCACCTCAGATTCGTTTGTCATATCAACAAAACTCACTTCAATGCCCAAGTCTGCAAATTTATGATTGAGT
>JAUUYO010000123.1 GCA_030590405.1 Kangiellaceae bacterium | reverse complement strand
CGTTAAAGTTGATGGTGAGCTACGCAGAAAAAGTACCCGCATTAAATGTGGTCGCGCAGTTTCAAAATGCTATTGATGCGCTTGACTACCTGCAACGCGAACCTGTCGATCTGTTGTTTCTCGATATTCAAATGCCGGACATTACTGGTTTAGAATTATTACAGAGCCTTTCTTCAAAACCCTTAGTGATATTTTCTACTGCCTATCCTGAATTTGCTGTTGAAGGATTTCAGCATGACGCTATCGACTATCTGGTTAAACCCGTTATGTTTCCGAGATTTCTAAAATCAGTCAACAAAGCGATTGAGCACCGCCGATTGTTAGATAATCAACAACCGGAGCTGGAATCTCCTACACAAGTTATAGAAATAATGACTGATGAAAAACCAACCAAAAATGTTGATTATTTATTTGTCAAAGTTAATACACATTGGAAACGAATTGACTTTAACGATATTCGTTTTGTTGAGAGCAACGGTGACTATGTTTCTATTCATACACTAAGTAATGACAACTTGTTGATCCTGCAAACTCTCACGCAAATGCAAGACAGATTGCCAGCAAATGATTTTGCCCGGGTACATCGACGCTTCATTGTGAATTTGAGTCATGTCGATACTGTAGAGAAAGACCACTTACTATTGGGAAAAGATGATATTACGATTGGAAAAAGTTATCGTGCAGAACTCTTTAAGAAACTAACATAAATTGGGCACATAAAAAATATAACCGTTATCATTTTTGAACGTTGGCTAATTTCAGCAATGCACACTTAGTGAACGAAAAAATTAAATGGAGATAAACCATTTCCTGGGCCAATGAGCTGCTCAGCAGACAGATTAAAAATTTATAAATAGATACAAACAAAAAAGCCCGAATATTGCTATTCAGGCCTTCTTAAAATGAGTTATATATGACTCAAAAATTTTACATCATTCCAGGCATGCCGCCCATACCACCCATTCCGCCCATGCCGCCCATATCAGGCGCGCCAGCAGCATCATCAGCAGGCATATCAGCAACCATAGCTTCGGTAGTAATCATCAATCCAGAAACTGAAGCGGCATGCTGTAATGCGCTACGAGTGACTTTAGTTGGATCAAGAATACCCATTTCGATCATATCGCCGTATTCGCTAGTTGCCGCGTTGTAACCATAATTACCTTCGCCTGCGGCGACGTCGTTCAGAACAACAGACGCTTCATCGCCAGCGTTAGCCACGATTTGACGTAAAGGCTCATTAACTGCACGGAATAAAATATGAATGCCAGCAGTCTGGTCATCATTTTCACCTTTAATTTCACCTACTTTAGAAGCAGCGCGAACCAAAGCAACACCGCCGCCAGGTACTACGCCTTCTTCAACCGCTGCGCGAGTGGCGTGAAGCGCATCTTCAACCCGGGCTTTCTTTTCTTTCATTTCGATTTCAGTCGCTGCGCCCACTTTAATCACTGCAACACCGCCAGCTAGTTTAGCTACACGCTCTTGAAGTTTCTCTTTATCGTAATCAGAAGAAGTTTCTTCAATTTGACGACGGATCATTTCAACTCGTGCTTCGATGTTAGCCGTTTCGCCTGCACCATCGATGATGGTGGTGTTTTCTTTAGTGATAGAAATTTTCTTAGCAGTTCCTAAATCATCCAAAGTAGCAGTTTCTAAAGACAACCCAACTTCTTCAGAGATAACGGTTGCGCCAGTTAAGATAGCAATATCTTCTAACATCGCTTTACGGCGGTCACCAAAACCAGGTGCTTTAACGGCTGCTACTTTAACGATGCCACGAATGTTGTTAACAACCAATGTTGCAAGTGCTTCACCATCAACATCTTCTGCGATGATTAATAATGGCTTGCCTGCTTTAGCCACATTCTCTAATACTGGAAGCATTTCACGAATGTTTGAAATTTTCTTATCAACGATTAAAACTAATGGGGTTTCTAATTCAACCGACATGCTGTCTTGATTGTTGATGAAATAAGGGGATAAATAACCACGGTCAAACTGCATACCTTCAACTACGTCTAATTCATTTTCCAAACCAGAACCTTCTTCAACGGTGATAACCCCTTCTTTACCAACTTTGCCCATCGCCGTAGCAATGATGTCACCCACATCTTTATCAGAGTTAGCTGAGATAGTACCTACCTGAGCGATCGCTTTATCATCTTCACAGGCAACGGAAACGTTTTCCAGTTCAGCAACAATCGCTTTAACTGCCTGGTCAATACCACGCTTAAGGTCCATTGGATTCATACCCGCAGCAACCGATTTCAAACCTTCATTTAATATTGACTGAGCTAATACCGTTGCAGTGGTTGTTCCGTCACCGGCCACATCAGAAGTTTGCGAAGCAACTTCTTTCACCATTTGAGCGCCCATGTTTTCAAATTTATTTTCCAGTTCGATTTCTTTAGCAACTGAAACACCATCTTTAGTCACAGTTGGCGCGCCGAAAGAGCGATCTAAAATGACATTACGTCCTTTAGGACCTAAAGTGACTTTTACTGCGTTGGCCAAAATGTTTACTCCATTCACCATTAGTGAACGTGCGTCATCGCCAAATCTTACGTCTTTTGCTGACATGATTATTTTCCTCTAATTAATCTTCTATTAAATATGCTTGATAAAAAGTTGCTAGTTACTCGATGATGCCAACGATATCGTCTTCACGCATCACTAATAATTCTTCGCCATCAACCTTTACTTCACTACCTGAATACTTGCCGAAAAGAACTTTATCGCCAACTTTTACTTCTAATGGACGTACATCGCCGTTTTCTAAATGCTTACCGTTTCCGATCGCCAGGATCTCGCCACGGCTGGGTTTTTCTTTGGCGTTATCAGGTATTAAGATACCACCTGCACTGACTGTTTCATCTTCAATACGTCTAACTAGAACGCGATCATGTAAAGGACGAATACTCATCGATTTTTCTCCTGATAATTGCCAATTCCGGCTATTTTTTAAAAATCTTGGGGTTGGCTAATTGTTAAAATTTAAATGACGAGGGTTATATGGGGGTTATTTTTTGGCACTCAACCCCTTTGAGTGCTAATTTTTCTAATAAAAACTCAAATAAACTTGACCCTATAGTTTACTTTAGGGTTTATAATCGCTCTATTCAATTTATACCGAATACTATTTATAACGATGAGCCAGCTTATAAAAATCGGATTACTCGCCAAACGTAGCAAAATATCGGTCGAAGCTTTGCGCTTTTATGAAGCAGAGGGGCTTCTCACGCCCAAACAACGGACAACCACTGGCTATCGATTGTATAGTTCAAACGATGAACAAAAGCTGCACTTTATTTTGCATGCCAAAAAAGTTGGGTTCTCGCTGCAAGACATCAAGCAACTGTTATCCCTCAGAACTCACAAAGACAGCCATACTTGTGAAGATGTAAAAAACCATACGGGGGCTAAAATGCGGGAAATTGAGTCTAAAATACTCGATCTTCAAAAAATGCAACAAGCTTTGACCAGTTTGTACCATGCTTGCTGTGGAGGAAGTGAAAGTGCCGAAAATTGCACTATACTCAACAGTCTCGACGATCCAGAGCTATTTTCATCTGAAACAAGACCATCTAAACCAAGACCATCTAAACCAACCAAGCAAAAACTCAACAGCACAGCCACAATGTCAACCCTCAGAGGATATCAAAATGATTGACTATTTATTAAATTTTATCGCGCTTTTTACAGAATCTGCGCCATGGCTTCTATTGGGACTATTGATCGCTGGTTTTATGAAATGGTTAGTGCCGATGGAACTGCTGCAAAAACATATGGGGGATAATAGGTTGCTATCGATCTTAAAAGCCGCTTTTATCGGAGCACCGTTACCACTATGCTCCTGTGGAGTGATCCCGGCAGCGATTGGTTTAAGACGATCCGGCGCATCGCGCTCCACGACCATTGCCTTTTTAGTCGCAACACCAGAAACGGGAGTTGATTCAATTTCCGTATCTTACGCGCTTTTAGGGCCGTTTTTTGCGATCATAAGACCTTTTGCTGCTATTTTTACCGCAATTTACGCTGGTGTGATGGTTAAATTATTTGCATTAAAACAACCGGCATCAGTCACTATCAACCAACAGGAAAGTTTGGAAAAGCAAGCTAGCTGTTGCGCATCAAAGGTAAAAAAAGTCAACATTGGTACATCTTGTTGCGAAGATCTAGAAAAGAACAGGGAAATAGCCAAAACTTCTAATAACTGCTGTTCAAGCAAAATCCAATCAACTCAAGCCCAACCTCTCACCACAGAAAAACAGCCTGCCAGTTGCTGTAGTGAAAAAACAACTACCGACTCCCTTGAAAAACCTGCGATTAAACAGTTACTGCTCAATTCATTGCAATTTTCCAGTGGAAAATTATTATCAGACATTACCAAATGGTTATTAATCGGATTATTGCTAGCCGCCGCCATCAAAACATGGGTTTCAACCGACTTTTTACTCCTGTGGGGAAACGGTTTCACCGCGATGTTGGTGATGGCGGTGATCGGCATTCCAATGTACATTTGCGCGACAGCCTCAACTCCTTTGGCCGCTGGTTTTTTGGCTGCGGGCTTGTCTCCGGGCGCTATTTTGGTCTTTATGCTGGCGGGTCCAGCAACCAATGTCGCCACCATGGGCATGATCAAACAAGAAATGGGCACATCGGTCTTGCTCGCCTACTTATTCAGCCTGTTTACCGCCAGCATCAGTATTGGTTATTTAGCCAATTGGTTAATTCAACAATTCAACTTTATTATCCCGACAGTGGCTGGGCAAGAGCACGATATGAATCACTCGATTATTTATAGTCTGTGCGCTGTGCTGCTAGCCTGGCTGATGATAAGAAACTGGATAAAAGCGAGATAATAAAGAGCTTATTCTCGACAAGCTTCCAGCTGGCTTAATTGAACCTGAAAACACTAAAACCACAAAAATATCAGCAAATCACAACTGGTTGGTCCATTACACCTCTCTTTTCGATCTAAAATCTGCATTAATGACGCTAAAATCCATAAACGTGATAATTATCTCAATTTTTTGGATTAAAAATCTTTTAATCCAACTCAATTGAGCGTAAAGTCACAAAGCTGTATTTTATAAGATTTTAACCACATTTAGACGCGATATATTCTAACTTTAGATTTAGCCAGCCAACATACCTGGTTAACAGCTGTCTATTTGAAAATCATATCAATCGCCTTATTCGCTTGGGCTAAATAAAGAAGCACGAAAATATGAAGATATTGCTAATTAATGGTCCTAATCTTAATATGCTCGGAACCCGCGAGCCTGAGATCTATGGCTCGTTAAGCTTAGCGGATATCGAAGCTCAGATGCAGATCATTGCCAAAGCCGAATCGGTGGAAATGGTCAGTTTTCAATCCAATGCCGAGCATAAAATCATTGATCGAATTCAAGCCGCCAGTAGTGACAGCACCAATTTTATTTTAATTAATCCAGCGGCGTTTACCCATACCAGCGTCGCCATTCGCGATGCCTTAGCCAGCGTACAAATCCCTTTTATTGAAATACATCTTTCTAATCCGCACGCTCGAGAAGCCTTTAGAAAGCACTCGTATTTTTCAGATCTGGCGGTCGGTATTATCGCGGGCTTTGGAGTCGACAGTTATTTAATGGCGCTTGCATCAGCCATCAAGAAGTTACAAAACTAATTTTTATCAGAACATTACTTTTAATAAAACGCTACTTTTAATAAAACATTACTTTTAATAAAACATTACTTTTAATAAAACATTATTGAACAATTAAACTAAGACTATAAGAAGGTATAAGCATTATGGATATTCGAAAAGTTAAGAAATTAATCGAATTACTCGAAGAATCTGGTGTTGCAGAGATCGAAATCAAAGAAGGTGAAGAATCGGTTCGTATTACCCGAGCGGTAGCCCCCATGATGGCACCCATGCCAACCGTTGCTCCGTTCGCCGCAGCGCCAGCACCGGTTGCAGCTTCAATAGCAGCCTCTGAAAACGAATCAGCCGCAGCAGAAATAACCGGACATCAGGTCAAGTCACCAATGGTGGGAACCATGTACCTTGCGCCATCTCCCGGAGCTAATAATTTTGTTAGTGTCGGCGACAAAGTCAATGTCGGCGATACCTTATGCATCATTGAGGCAATGAAGATGATGAATCAGATTGACGCTGATAAAGGGGGCACCATAAAAGCCGTGCTAATTGGCGACGGTGAGCCAGTCGAATTTGATGAGCCGCTTTTTATTATTGAATAGAACGTTTTTAAAATTTGTAAGAAAACAACTCGATATTTGTTTTCATTAGAAAATGATTATTTGTCACTAATTTGAACGGTAACTAATCAGGTTGCATACATGGATGTAGGTAAAGGGCAATAGCAGGACGCGATAGCTTTGCCTCAAAAATATGTCAGTTTAAAGCAAAAAATGTGAGCATAGTACTTTGTGTAATCATTTTTGAACGAATAAATGACGTATTTTTGAGGTGAACTGATTGGTTACAAATATTCCTGGAAATTAAAATGCTGGATAAAGTAGTTATTGCAAATCGTGGAGAAATCGCTCTACGTATTTTAAGAGCATGTAGAGAATTAGGTATCAAAACCGTCGCGGTGCATTCCACCGTGGATGAAAACTTAATGCATGTACGCCTTGCTGATGAATCGGTATGTATCGGCCCAGCATCACCGTTAGAAAGCTATTTGAATATTCCCGCGATTATTTCGGCGGCCGAGGTCACCGATGCAGTTGCCATTCATCCGGGTTACGGATTTTTGGCCGAAAACGCTGATTTTGCCGAGCAGGTTGAGCGCAGTGGTTTTGAGTTTATCGGCCCAACCGCAGAATCCATTCGCTTAATGGGTGATAAAGTGTCGGCGATCGCCGCGATGAAAAAAGCCGGAGTGCCCTGCGTACCCGGATCTGACGGACCTTTAGGTGCAGACGAAAAAGCGAATCTGGCCATTGGTAAACGGATCGCCTATCCGGTCATTATCAAAGCTTCTGGCGGCGGTGGTGGACGTGGCATGCGGGTAGTAAAACAAGAAGCAGACCTGATCGAATCAATTGCTTTAACCAAAGCCGAGGCAAAAGCTGCGTTTAATAATGATGTGGTTTACATGGAAAAATTCCTGGAAACCCCCCGTCACGTTGAGATCCAGATTTTGGCAGATAAACATGGCAATGCGATTTATCTCGGTGAGCGAGATTGCTCCATGCAACGTCGTCACCAAAAGGTGGTCGAAGAAGCGCCAGCGCCGGGTATCACTGAAGAAAAAAGACGCTTTATCGGCGAGCGGTGTGTCCAGGCCTGTATTGAAATGGGCTATCGCGGCGCAGGCACGTTTGAATTTTTGTATGAAAAGGGTGAGTTTTATTTCATCGAAATGAACACTCGAGTTCAAGTGGAGCATCCCGTTTCGGAATTAATTACCGGTGTCGATATAATTAAAGAGCAATTAAGAATTGCCGAAGGCCAGCCATTGTCCTTTAAACAAACGGATATTCAACTGCGCGGTCACTCCATTGAATGTCGGATTAACGCAGAAGATCCAGATACCTTTATCCCTTCTCCTGGAACTATTACCCGATATCATGCGCCGGGCGGCCCTGGTGTTCGATGGGATTCGCATATTTATTCCGGTTATAAAGTTCCACCTTATTATGATTCGATGATTGGAAAATTGATCACTTACGGCGAGACACGTGAAGTGGCGATGGCGCGTATGCAAATGGCACTTGAAGAAGTGGTGATCGATGGGATCAAAACCAATATCGAATTACAGCGTCGCATTATGGCCGATGAAAATTTCCAGAAAGGCGGGACTAATATTCACTATCTGGAGCATAAGTTGGAAAGCGAAGCGGGGTAATTTTAGTAATTGCCCAAATTTTATCCTGTAAAAATAATTTTTCAAATTTTCAATGACATCTGAAATAAACGACGACTTAACTTCACTATCTCTACCTGAAATTAAACTGCGATAGAGTTAGTTTGAAAAATATTAACTTGCTTAAACGCCACATCACGTAGAGGTAAAATGTCGAGATACTCTTGATTAGTGAAGGTTTGTTCTGCTTTTTTCTTGCTTGGATATTCAATCACCAACACTAAGTGCGGTGTATCACCGTTTCCTAAATTATCGGTTACCTGATATTTACCAATAACAACACCACCATGGGCTTCACCATTAGCATTTGAACGACGAGAGTACTCTTTAAATTCGGGAGTATTCATGCCGTTTGGATTAAAAGTTGCTTCGATTACTACAGTTGCTTTATTGGTATCCGTCATTTTCTGACTTCCTTTAAGTTATAAGAGTTAGTAAACTGTTCCAACTGAACGGTTTTTATTATCCACACACTTAAACACAATTAAAAACAAGTAATACAGATAGATATCATAAAAATACTTGTGATAAGGTGATGATCTCTAGATTAAGTTGATGAAAGGTTAAACAGTGGATTTTAATAAAGCACGTACATTTATCGAGGTTGTTGATTGTGGCAGTATAACCTTGGCTGCCAACCGGTTATTACGTACACAACAGGCTATATCCCTTCAATTGCAACAATTAGAAGGTGATCTGGAATTTAATTTATTTGACCGACAAGGGCCTAACATTATACTCACAACGGATGGTGAGAAACTCTATCAGTTATTTAAACCGCAGCTAATGGCGATGGAAAACGCGGTACTAAGGCTTAAATCCGGAAAGCAACAGGCTGGTGGTATGATCCGTATTGGTGCCTGGATGGAACAAGCAGTCAGTTATCTACCGGAAATGATACGCATATTTAAACAGACATTTCCGTTAGTGGAGTTTAATCTGCAAATAGCAGAAGATAATGAAATTGAACATATGTTAAAAAATAATACCATTGATATTGGATTTCAGGTCCACTGTCAGGATAAAAAAATATTCAAGTGTGAGTCGGTGTACCGTCAGGCTTTAATTCCTGTGATTTCCCGTAGTTTTCTTAAATCCAATAAAGCCCCTAGAAAAATTAAAGACACCTTAGACTTACCATTAGTTGATTACATCGATGAGTATTCCTCGTTTAATACTTGGATTAAAAAGAACTCAAGGGATTTACTTCCATTAGCGCGCAAAAAAATAAGAACCATTACAACCTCGAATAATGTCGTACTAAAGCAGATAGTATTGCAAGGATTAGGTTTCGGTTTTTTACATCAGGAATCGATTCAGGCGGAATTAGAAATAGGTGAGTTGCTCCCTTTGTTTAACAACACAAAAAATCAGAATATTTATGTCGATCTGGATGTTGTTTATAAGAGAAAACATGCATTTGGCTATGTACACCAAGCCTTTATAGAATTGTTAAGAAAAAACAGAGTCAGTTGGAGTGGTTAATTTTTAGCTTATTCCATACAGAAATTAATCGGATTGCATGATTAACTCAGCAGTGTACTCAACAACATTACATGGGTACGATGATATGCCGTTTTTCAGGAGCAAAAAAAATGCCCGAAATTAACGGGCAAGTAAGAGATCTTCGAAACAACCAATTTTCAAGAGAATGGTAATTAAGAGAACTAACTCTATTACCTACTGACTGGCACCTACTGACTGGCACCTACTGACTGGAATACTCATAATAATTAAAGTTGAATTTATTTTCTGAGACTTACTTATCAGTCTTGTTTGTTTGTTTCATTGACTCATAGCTCGGTACTTTGGGGTGTTGCGGCAAATTAGTCTCAAAAACATTGTGATTGAGAATGTTGTTTGCTGCGCCACCAGCGCCGCCGGATTTCTTTCTGACAACATGTAGCAAGCTAAATTGGACAGTCTCACCTTGCTGAACTTTAGCACCATTTGCAGAAACTACGGTTAAGCTAGCGGTGTGAGGGCCGTATTCAATATTTTCGGCGGTAATGGATAGTCCTTTTTGTTGTTGACCGATCATTTTCCCATCGATATAAAATTTCAAAAAATGTCTTTTAGACAAGGCAGGGGTTAAATTGGCGGTCAATGTGGCAATTCCACCGTTATTCCTGATCACACCATTTTGCTCGAGATCTAAAAAACCAATAGTCGTATAACGGCCTTGTTCGGATACATTGCGTGAATTTGAATGTTCCTCAAAAACTTCAAAATTAATT
>JAUUYO010000021.1 GCA_030590405.1 Kangiellaceae bacterium | reverse complement strand
GATATTGGTCAGGGATTGGCGATCCATATTTCGGTTGGTGATAAACACCTCTTGTATGATACCGGTTATGGCAACAACGATTTTTCTATGGCGCAAATCAGTTTATTGCCTTACTTTCAAAGAAGGGCTATTAGTGGTTTAGACCTATTGGTCATTAGTCATGGGGATGCCGATCATGCTGGAGGGATCAATGCGATTAGCAATGAGCTAGAAATAGGTGTCATTTTAGCCGGAGAAGAAATACCTCAACCTCACAACGACTGCCATAAGGCCAAGCCTTGGCGTTGGGGCGAGGTCGAGTTCTCGTTTTTACCCCACTTATCCAGCCAGACAGGGAATAATTCTTCTTGTGTACTTAAGATAGCCATTGGCAAACAGCAAATTTTACTGACTGGCGATATCGAAAAGCAGGCTGAAAGGCAGCTTTTAAAAAACGGACTGAACAACTACCAGATTGTCATTGCGCCTCATCATGGCAGTTCAAGCAGCTCAACCGTCGATTTTGTCAAAAGTACCCGACCAGAAGTGGTTGTTTTTTCGAGCGGATATGCCAATCAGTGGCATTTCCCAAAAACTGAGGTGGTTAAAAGGTATTTAGATATCGGCGCAGAAATACTGGTGACTCATACAAATGGGGCAATCATCGTTGAGCAAAATTCTGTTGGCGAGTTAGACATATCGACAGAACGATCTAATCGGCCACACTTTTGGCAAATAAACTAAACCGACTAGCAAAAACAGATGTAAATCTTGCTATAATCGCAAACTAACCACATTATAAGCAGCAATAAACAACTGCAATCTAGTTCAACTACTTTTGCTCAACTACTTTTTCTCAATTTAAGGATCCTTTAAGAATATGATCGATTTGTTAAAAGCTGGTGGATACATCATGTATCCGATTGTTTTATGTTCTCTCGCCGCCTTCGTTATTTGTATCGAGCGAAGTTGGACTTTAAGACGGGGACAAATAACGCCCAAACATTTAGTGGCACAAGTCTGGAGTTGGATAAAAAACAACCAGCTGGATAAAACCAGGCTTAAAAAATTAAAAGACAGCTCGCCATTAGGTGAGATCCTTGCCGCAGGATTAGTCAACCACGCCCATGGTAGAGAAACCATGAAAGAAAGTATTCAAGATGCTGGCCGGCAGACGATGATTAAACTGGAAAAATATCTTAATACTCTTGGTACCATCGCCCAGATAACGCCGCTACTTGGTTTGTTAGGCACGGTGATTGGAATGATCCGGGTATTTACTGTGATCACCGTACAAGGAACAGGCGATTCAGGGCTGTTGGCAGGAGGGATATCAGAAGCGTTAATTACCACGGCTACCGGGTTGATTATCGGTATACCAGCACTTATATTTCATCGGCATTTTGAGCGTAAAGTCGACGAGCTTGTAGCCGAGATGGAGCAAGAAGCATTAAAAATGGTAGAAGTATTGCACGGCGAACGTGAAACGTTAAGAGGCTAATCGAATGTTTGTCAGACAAAAGAAACAAGAGGTTACGGTTAATTTGACACCATTGATCGATGTCGTCTTTTTACTATTAATATTTTTTATGGTTTCAACCAGCTTTACCAGAGACACTCAAATTAAACTCGATTTGCCTAAGGCTGATGTAGAGCCATTAAAAACAGAGCAACAATCTTTAGAAATTAGTATCGATAAAGAAGGGCGCTTTTTTGTCAATGGCAAGGGGCTAGTCAATGCTTCCATTGAGACCCTGAAAAGAGCTATCGAGCCAACACTCAATGATAACAAAGATATTTCTGTGATTATCAGCGCTGATGCCAACACCCCTTATCAATCGGTGGTTACTGCGATGGATGCAACTTCTCAATTGGGCGTTACTAATTTAAAAATGGCGACTCGAAGGAATCAGGAATGAGTCAGGAATTAAATAGTCCTTCCTGGCCGGTATTAAAGCGTTTACTCGGCTACTTAAAGCACTACAAGTTAGCTTTTTTAATTGCCATTTTGGGCAATCTTACTTTTGCAGGGATGGATTTTTTATTCGTCTGGTCGTTAAAGCCGCTAACCGATGAAGCATTAGTTAATAATAATATGTCGACTATTGAAACTGCACCGTTGTTCATTATTGGATTATTGATTATTCGAGGTGTTGCGAGTTTTATTTCTGCATATTGCATGTCCTGGATCGGGCAAGATATAGTACAAAAAATTCAAGTCCAAATGATTGAGAAATATATCAGTTTACCAAGTCGTTTTTTTGATCAAACAAATAGTGGCAAACTCGTTTCAAAAATGACCTTTGATACTCAACAAATTGCCAGTGCGACCACCGATACCATTACAAAGCTATTGCGTGAAGGTGGGTTAATTATTTTTATTTTATTTTATATTTTTTTCACCAGCTGGAAACTGGCTAGCCTGTTTCTTATTTCTGCGCCACTGATTGGACTCATTGTAAGTTTTGCCAGCAAACGATTTAAAAATATCAGTCGTAATATTCAAAATGCGATGGGGGGAGTGACTCAAAAAACTCAAGAAATTGTCGAGGGTTACAAGGTGATTAAAACCTTTGGCGGAGAAGACTATGAAATCAAGCAATTTACCAAAGAGGCCAGGCAAAACCGAACACAAAATATTAAAATGGTTGCCACCAAAGCAGCCAGCACACCACTTATCCAATTTATTGCCGGATTATCGTTAGCATTGGTGCTGTTTTTTGCCGGAAGAGAGTTGGCCAATGGCAGTTTGTCGGCAGGTGATTTTGTTGCCATGTTAGGAATGATGATCATGATGCTTAAACCACTCAAAATTATTTCTAACCTTAACAGCGTTTTACAAAAAGGGATTGCTGCGGCACAAAGTATTTTTTTAATTCTGGATGAAAAGTCAGAAAATGATTATGGCACAAAGAAAATTGAAGCGCCTGAAGGCAAACTAGAGTTTTGCGGTGTCGATTTTTGTTATTCCGAGCAATCGGAGAAAGTGCTAAAAAATATTTCTTTTGTCGTTGATGCAGGCCAAACAATCGCACTGGTTGGACGTTCAGGCAGTGGCAAGTCAACCATTACAAACTTGTTGTTACGCTTTTATGATCCGGTTAAGGGAAAGATATTGTTGGACGGTATTGATACTAAAGAATTAAAATTAACCAATTTGCGATCACATACCAGCTATGTTTCTCAACATGTCACTTTATTTAATACCAGCGTTGCACAGAATATTGCTTATGGGTGTGAAGGCGATTTAGATATTGAAAGAATTAAAGCAGCAGCCATAAAGGCCCATGCCTGGGAATTTATCCAGAAGCTACCAAAAGGGCTAAACGAAAAAATCGGTGAAAATGGTATGAAATTATCTGGTGGTCAACGTCAACGATTAGCCATCGCCAGAGCGCTATATAAAAACGCGCCGTTGGTTATTCTGGATGAAGCAACCTCAGCGCTTGATACTGAGTCAGAAAGACACATACAGGCTGCATTTGAATCACTCACAGATAATCGAACTACTATTGTAATTGCCCACCGATTATCGACCATCGAAAAAGCCGATTGTATTCTGGTAATGGGTGATGGTGAAATTATTGAAAGAGGAAATCATTCAAGTTTGCTAGCAAAAGATGGTTTTTACGCCAAGCTTTATCAAATGCAATTTGAAGAAAAACCAAAAGAGGGATGAATATTAATCATTCGATAGAAAAGTTCTGGTATTCTAACTCAAAATTCGTCTGGATTTTTTGGCCAGTTAGTTTGATTTTTCTATTAATGGTAAAAATAAAGCGAGCTTTGTATCAATTAAAGTGGATATCAAGCAATCGATTTAAAAAGCCGGTATTAGTTGTAGGTAATATTACTTTGGGTGGTACCGGTAAAACGCCTTTTATTAATCAGCTAATTAGATTATTAGCTGAAAACGGAATTAAAGCGGGCATCGTGAGTCGAGGATATCATTCAAAGATAAACTCTTATCCTCATCAAGTTGTTGCCGACAATACTGCATCACAAGTGGGCGATGAAGCGTTTATGCAATATGCTGATCTCAATGTTCGATCAGCACTCAATATTCCAATCGTCATCGATCCAGTTCGCTCTCAAGCGGTTGATTATTTAATTAAAAAAAGCGATGTCGATTTAGTGATCAGTGATGATGGCATGCAACATTACAAAATGGATCGAGATATTGAAGTGCTTTTATTTGATGGGGAAAGACAGTTTGGTAATCAACTGATTTTACCCTTCGGTCCATTAAGAGAACCTGTTAGCCGCTTAAAAACGATTGATTTTGTTATTCAAAATGGTTTAAACAAAAATAATATTTCAGCTTACAGTGTTCACTTAAAAGCAAGTAAACTGGTTCACTTAAAAACGGGGAAAGAGATTTCTACAAATGACTTTTCAAAAAACAAAGTTAATGCAATTGCAGGTATTGGAAACCCTGGCCGTTTTTTTAAATCATTAGAGCAAGTTTGTATTGTAAAAAACAAAACAGCATTGGCTGATCATTACGTATTTACTCTTGAAGATTTTAAACAATTCAATGATGAGGTTGTCGTTATGACTGAGAAAGATGCGAGTAAATGTTATTCCTTTGCAGCAGACAATTGGTACTATCTGAAGGTTGAAATGGACTTTGGCAAGAAATTAACTAACCAATTATTAGAATCAATAAAGAAAGTAGTGAATACTAAATTAATGACACAATAAAATAACGTATAAGCCGTTAATAGGAAAAAATCATGGATAAATCATTGTTAGAAATAATTGTATGTCCTGTTTGTCATGGCAAATTAGATTACAAAAAAAACGAGTCCAAACTCATTTGTAAATTCGACCGTTTATCCTATGAAATAGATGATGGGATCCCCGTTTTACTGGCCGAAAAGGCCGAGCAATTAACCGCTGAGCAAATAGACGCATTAAAATGAAATTCCACGTTATAATCCCTGCGCGTTATGAATCCAGCAGACTGCCGGGAAAACCTTTGGCTAAAATCGGTCAACGCACTATGATCGAACACGTATGCTTGCGAGCAGCTGAAAGTGGCGCTCAATCTGTAACAGTGGCCACTGATCATATTGATATCAAAACTTGTGTCGAAGTCGCTGGGTTTAACGCGGTAATGACAGATAGAAACCATGTTTCTGGCAGCGATAGAATTTATCAAGCTACAGAAATTTTAGGGCTTGCCGATGATGATATTATTGTCAATGTGCAAGGCGATGAGCCTTTTATTCCCCATCAAAATATTTCTCAAGTGGCGGGTTTAATCAATGAACATCAAACGGGCATGGCAACACTTTGCTGTCCGATCGTTGATCAGCAAGAAGCCAACGACCCGAACGCTGTTAAAGTTATTTTTGACAAAAATAGCAAGGCTATTTATTTTTCTCGCTCTACCATTCCATTTGTCAGAGGCGCTTCTACGGGTTCGAATTTTTGTTTGGGTAACCATTACCGGCATATCGGAATTTACGCTTATACAAAGTCGTTTCTTGCGGAATTTATTAGTTGGGCAGAATCCAGCTTAGAAAAACTGGAAAAACTAGAGCAGCTGAGGGTGATCGAAAATAGTAGAAGTATCTATTTGGCAGTGCTAAAAAACTCACCACCTGCCGGTATCGATACACCAGAGGATTTGGTAAGAGCCAATCAGCATTATCAGAAAAACCGTTAATCAGAAAAACCGTTAATCAGGAAAACCGTTAATCAGGAAAATCGTTAATCAGTATGGCTATTGAGAAAAAAATTCTATTTGTTTGTATGGGCAATATTTGCCGCTCGCCTACCGCCGAAGGTGTTTTTAGAAAACTGGTTGGTGAACATCAGGCATTGAGTAATCTGGAAATTGATTCTTGTGGAACAATAGGTTATCACGTCGGAGAACCACCCGATACGCGTTCTGTTTCAGCGGCAAAAAATCGAGGTTACGATCTAACCTCAATCCGTTCAAGAAAAATAATTGTCGATGACTTGGAATATTATGATTTTATTTTGGCAATGGACGATGAAAATCTGACAAATTTATTCAATCTCAGCAAAGCTCAAGATCAGTTTAAACATAAGCTGGCTTTGTTCCTGAATTTTAGTTCTGACAAGAATGCCAAATGTGTACCTGATCCATACTACGCTGGATCATCTGGCTTTGATGATGTAATCGATTTAATTGAAGAGGCGAGCAGGGGACTTATTTCGCATTTGTTAAACGCTAATTGATAGAACAAAGATTGAATTTGTAGGAGTGATTTTAACCACTCCTACAGGTCAATTAACCAGCCATTAACTCTTCTAAATTTGGCTTAGTCATTGGGCTATAACTTTTGCTAACATTTTCTGGCTCAACCCAATTGGCGGTAACCATCTCACCTTCAGCATAAATCTTTGCTGAGAATCCAAAATCAACAATCACTAGCGGCTCAGGATTATTCGCTTTTGCCATAGCTGAGTAAGATTTTCGAGGTACTGATGGCTGAACAGGCTTAACGACAACTTGTTCCACTGGAGCCTTAGTTTCAACCACAGCTGATTTAACCGCTTGAGTTTCGAGCGTTTTTGTTTTTGTTGCAGGTTTATCGGTGTTGACATCAGCAGCCGGAACCACTGGAGCTTGTTTTGGTTGCTCACTTACAGTTGGTTTAGTCTCAGTAGATTTAAACTCTTTTACCTTATTCTCAACAGGCTGATTAGTGGTTGATTTATTCTGCTGTTCTACTGTTTTTTTCTCCACTGCTTTATTAGCCGATACCTGTTCCTTAGGGGCATTGTTAACTAACTGATTGTCTTTGACCGCTGTTGCCGCAGGTTGATTAGTTGGAACCTCTTTGCGTCGTTCATCTCTCGATTTACGCTCTGGCCTGGGTTGACGATCTTGAACAGCTTGTTGCTGCTCTCTTTGACCTTCGTTTTTATTTCGCTGATTGCCTCTGTTGCGATCGTTTCTGGCATTACGCGAACCTCTTGGAGAGCGATTACCACGATTTTGACCTTCACTTTGCGGCTTGCGTTCTTCCTGTTTTTGTTTAGTGTTTTTATTATCCTGCTGTTTGTTTTGATCACTCGTTGTTTCGCCAGTTTGATCGAGTTGATCTTTATTGCGATGTCGGTTGCGATTATTTCGATTTCGATTGCTTCTGTTACGATTATTTTGGTTGCGATTGTTTCTGTTGCGATTGCCTTTATAATCTCGTTTATTATCCTTTTTATTTTGTTCATCGCTATCACCAAATAGCGACGTCCATAATCGAGAAATTAGACCAATCTTCTTAGGTTGTTCTTTTTCTACATGTTTAGGCGCTGGTGGTGTCGGCATTTCAAAATTACTTACAGCAGCTTGTTCGACAGGTTTTCCCACTGTCGCTTCATTGCTGGTCGTGACTATTTCAAGTTCTGGTTGCTTAGGTACTTTGTAACTTTCGCCTGCAATAGCTTCTGATTTACGCAATCGATTGATTTCGTAATTAGGGGTTTCCATATAGGGATTTGGTATAATGACTAATTCCGTTCTTTGTCGCTTCTCAATCGCAGCAATAATTTTACGTTTTTCATTCAGCAGAAAAGTTGCAACAGGAACCGGAAGGATCGCCTGTACCATCGCTGTAGAATCTTTAGCCGCTTCCTCTTCAACTAACCGAAGGATCGACAAAGCTAGCGATTGCACGCCTCGAACAACTCCGGTGCCCGAACAACGAGGACAAACTCCGTGAGCTGATTCGCCTAAAGAGGGTTTTAATCGTTGACGTGACATTTCTAATAAACCGAAACGTGAGATCTTGCCAACTTGAACTCGTGCGCGATCTTGAGTGAGCGCTTTACGTAACACGTTTTCAACTTCTCGTTGATTACGGGCCGGTGACATATCGATAAAGTCGATGACTACCAAGCCACCCATATCTCTTAAGCGTAATTGCCTGGCTATCTCGACAGCCGCTTCTTTATTAGTATGGAATGCGGTTTCTTCAATATCTGCGCCTTTAGTTGCTCTGGCTGAGTTAATGTCGATAGAAACAAGCGCTTCAGTTGGATCGATAACAATTGAGCCACCAGAGGGCAATCTGACTTCACGTAAAAAAGCCGATTCAATTTGGTTTTCAATCTGGAATCGATTGAATAATGGTACATCACGATCATCGTTTAGCTTTACGCGATTAGAAAATTCTGGCCTGATAAATTCTATCTGGCGTTTTACTTTTTCAAAAATATCTTTTTTATCAACTACAATTTCGCCGATATCTGCACGCAAATAATCACGTAAAGAACGGATAATGACATCACTTTCCTGATGGATCAGGAAAGGGGCAGGGCGAGATTCAGAAGCTTTAATAATAGCGCCCCAAAGATTCTGTAAAACCTTCATGTCCCATTCTAGTTCTTCTGCACTACGACCAACGCCGGCGGTTCTAACGATACAACCCATGCCTTTTGGGGTATTAACATCACGCATTGCTTCACGAAGCTCGTCTCTTTCTTGTCCTTCAATTCTGCGAGAAATACCGCCTGCGCGAGGATTGTTTGGCATTAACACCAGATAACAACCGGCCAGACTGATAAAAGTGGTCAGCGCTGCGCCTTTATTGCCGCGTTCTTCCTTATCAATTTGTACAATAACTTCCTGACCTTCTTTGATTACGTCCTTTATATTAGGGCGTCCTCGGGTATTTTTGTCGGTAAAGTATTCGCGAGAAATTTCTTTAAGGGGTAGGAATCCGTGTCGATCGGCACCGTAATCAACAAAAGCAGCTTCCAGACTGGGCTCAACTCGGGTGATTTTTCCTTTGTGGATGTTGGCTTTCTTTTGCTCTCGGCCAACCAGTTCAATATCCAGGTCAAATAGGTTTTGACCATCAACTAATGCAACTCTCACCTCTTCAGGTTGAGTAGCGTTAATTAGCATTCTTTTCATTATTTATCTCTCTTTTTGATCATTTTAAGATCAAAGTTCTAAGTGACGAAATTAGGCTGGAGATAGAAGGGAGGGAATAAGGTTGGTTGTTAGTACAAGTGAAACTGGTCAGCGTTTGGATTTATTAAAGTTCAAATGATTTTAAATGTCATTAATATTCTTTTAAATCAATCAGTTAACGGGGGTGGCGAACAATTATTCGAACCCTTCCTGGAAGTTTAGATAGACTGAATTCGGATGTCTGTGAATCTGAGTCGTCGGTTGCCAGGCTTTAAATGGCTTACTGAGTTTCTATCGCTACAAATTCTGTAGCCCATTGTATTAAAATATCTTATTTCTTCATTAAATCAGGGGTTAAATCTAATAGCTAGTTATTAAGCTTATTAGGGATAACTCGATTTATATTCTATTCTCTCACGTCTAAACGTCGACGTTGTATTGGTACAAATCTATATTGAAGTAATTCATTAGTTAAGATTTGTCATTTTATTTAAAAATGCTGTCTAAAAAGGGCAGCATTGTTGAATTCATTAAGCGGAATCTTCCAGAAACTGAAAAATCATAGGATAATCACCCCAAAATTACTGTTCTATTGAAAATCAGCTATCTGGCGCTTCACAACAGCTTATTCTAAAGTTATCAAAATAAGGCGGAGCGCTCCTCTGGTTCCTTGTGGTCTACTGCCCAAGGACAAGTCTTACTCAACTTACTTCCAGCAGGCGAACTATAGCAACATTATTTTTACACATCAAATCATTATCGAAAAATCAGTTATTTAATATACAATAAGTAACAATTTGTTCGGTTTATAAGCGATCTTATTTAAATATTGGAATATGTTGAACGAAATCAATCTAATTGATGTTGTTCTTTGCAGTCTTACTCTAAGGTTAATTTGGAGAGGATATGCAAAAACCCTAATAGTCGCTGAGGATGTTTCTTTCGATGCTATTTTGCAATGATGAGCTTAGCCAGCCGTTTATTGGCTTTTTCTATCGCGACATCAAAGTAATACCAAAAGAACTCTCCGCCTCGATATCCTAGTAGTTTATCAATGACCTGGTTTCCATTGGTATCCAGAAAAAGCAACGTTGGTGTGATTTGAATATTGTAATTTTTTAGAAATGCCTTTGGGTTCATGCTCTTACCGGAGAAATTTTTAATTGATATGGATGATGTCCAGTCGATTTTTCGTAGAATAATTTTATCTTGGTATTCGCCGCTACGGATCAGCGGAAAAAGCACTTCTTTTTCTAATTTTTTACAAAAAGCGCAGTGGGGCGCTGATACGTAAAGTAGAATAATTCGATTGGTTTGTTGTTGGATTTTGCCATCTTCCGATAGGTCTATTGTTAGTGGGATCGTTTCAGATGCTTTGGCAAAACTGGAGACTAGCAAGCCGATACAGATAGAGAGTAGATAAGGTTGAAGTCGCAACTTGTTCAAAACTTGATACTCTTAATGGCTTTCCGCTGGCAGAGAACCAATTATATCACTAACGACCTCTTCGGCTGCAAAATCTCTAAAAAAGTGATCAGCATCTTCAATCATTATATGTTTGATCATTTTGTTATGGGAGAATAATGCTTTTTGTGCCACAAACCCCTTGGTCAAAGGGTCGCTGTCGCCTAAATAAATTTTAGTCGGAACCGTGATAGATTTGAGCAGGCCAGGTGTGTTCTTTTCTGGCAGCTCATCATAGTAGGAAAGAAAAGCCTTGCCAGATACCGTAGCTTTTTTGCAATGTAAAATATTCTGGTTAGATAAAATCTTGTTCGGTTGCATCTTCAAACGCTCAAGTTGTTGTATTAGATCAAGCTTAGAAACCGGCTGGTAAGAGCTGTGAACTTGTTTTTTATCCCAGATAAGTGGGGCAATGAGGAAAGCCCCCTTGATTTTCTCAGCATTTTCTAATGCAAAGCTTGCCATTTGCGCGCCACCTCTAGAGTGGCCAATCAGCATGATGTTTTGATAGCCCATTTTAGTAAGCTGATTTAACCAAAATTCAATCTCGACTTGCGCATCCTCGTGACCTGAAATGATCGGATGAGTACAATCAAAGAATCCGCTGCGATTGGTTTCGCCAAGGCTTAAAGTAAAGGCCAAACTACCATAGTCTTCGTCGGCAAGCAGTTGTTGAATGGTATTGGGCAATTCCATACCATGCCATGCCAAAGTGCCATGTAAGATTAAAAAAAATGGTTTTTGTTTATCCTTGGATTCAATAATTTCAGCGTTAACAACAAGTTTATTGAAGGAGAGCGTGAGCGGTTTTGCGATTAAATGACTAGTTGGGATAAGTGATATTAATAACAGGATCAATAATAGCGTTTTACTTAATAAAAATGAATGTTTCATTGTTGGTTTTCCTGTTATGACTGAATTTAAAAAGAGTTAAACCTAAAAAAGTCTAAAAAGCATCCATTTCCATTTCTTGAAAAACGCGCCCGGCATTTTTGCTCGCAAGTTCTTCAAAGGTATCTAAATCGGAATAAGCGGATTGGTCAATTTGATAGGCTTCGGTTAGCCCTAAATCCTCATCTAATAGCTTTTCTACTTCAGTGCGCAGAAATACCAAATAGTCATAAGTATATTTTTTTATGGTCGCCAGGTCGGTCGGCTGACCGTGTCCCGGTACGACATGTTGCGGTTTAAGTTGCATCATTTTTTCAAATGATTGCAACCACATTTTTGTATTGGTCTCTGGAAAAACCGCCAGCATTCGTTGATGAAAAGCGATATCGCCTGCGATCAATGTTTTTTCCTGCGGCAGCCAAACTGAAACATCGCCAGCAGAGTGGGCCGGACCAAAATTAACCAGCTCAACTGGTGTATTACCTAAATCTAATCGATAATTTTTATCGAAGGTAATATCAGGAGTTGTGATAAATGTGTCTTTAGCGCGTTCTTTGCTTCTTAATTTCATTCGAGAAAATAAACCGGAAGAATCTTCTTCAAAAGCTTTAGCGGCTTCGATGTTGGCAATGATCGGCACTTTCATTTCTCGCCAATAACTATTGCCTAACATCGAGTGACCTTGGCCGTTTTCATTGACGAGCCAGGTAACAGGATTAGAGGTTAATTTTTTAATTTCCCGGTGGAGCGCCTTGGCGAGTAAATAACTATCGCCACCATTGACCACCAGTACCTGCTTATCACCAATAACAACACTGAGATTATTATTATGCCCCCAATTACTATAATCCGGGGGCAAGGTTACGCCAATTGCTGAATAGACTTTTTCGCTCACTTTGGTCAGAATCAGCTCAGGTAATTTTTGCGAAGTTTCGGCTAAAAGATTGAAGCCGATGAAACCACCAAACAATAAAATAAAAGTAGTGATCGATTTACGCAATGCCAGGATTCTCTTTCACGTTGACTAATTTAGGCGAGTTGAGTTTTTTAAAGTCAACGGTCTTCTGGCTGCGCATATATTCGGCAACCACATCCCAAATTGGCGCGCCAGGTGCTTTGCTTCCTACGGTCGCCCAACCGGCAACTTTGTAAGTTTTATTAGCCATGATTTTAGTACCGTCATCCAGTTGCATTTCGGTGACACGTTGTCCGGCACCAGCTTTTGGGTCGAGCGCATAATCTAAACCGCCGACTCTGACCATATCGCCCCCTTGTTGATAATAAGGATCGCTATTAAACAGGTTGTCAGCGACATCTTCTAATATCAATTTAATTTCTTCGCCTGACATTTCACGAGCGTAAGTTTCCGGATAAGTGATGCAAGTTTGATCAAGTACATGTTCCATGGTGATGGTATCACCGGCAAGTACGCTAGTTCCCCAACGAAACCCAGGAGAAAGAGAAATTTGTGCATCTTTCACATCGCGTAATGCATCACAGATCACTTGGTCGAAGGTACCATTAAAATTGCCACGCCGATAAAGCAAGCTTCCGGCGATGCCTAATGGTTCTTGCAGTTTTTCTAAAAAGGGCGAGCGCATGGTGTCGATGTAATTTTGCATTTCAGCATCGGCAGCTAACATGTTAGAAAATATTGGCAATAATTTATATTGGTAACCCGACATTTTTCCATTGGCAAATTTAAAATCCATTACCCCAAGAAACTTGCCATTAGAACCCGCATTCGTCACCAAAGTCATGCCGCTTTCATTTTTAACTTCGATTGCCTTGGGAACGCCGTCATGGGTATGCCCACCTAATATTGCATCAATGCCGGATACCACCGATGCCATTTTTAAGTCAACATCCATGCCGTTATGAGACAATACCACCACCGCAGCGGGTTTCTCATTGGCTCTTATTTCATCGACGAGTTCCTGCATTTCACCATCTCGAATGCCAAAGGACCAGTCAGGAATAAATCGTTTTGGATTAGCGATTGGGGTGTAAGGGAAGGCCTGTCCGATAACCGCAATTCTGTGACCGTTTAGCACTTTAATGGTATAAGGTTTAAATGCATGACCGGTATCGGCATCATAGGCTGGCGCATCATCAAACAATGCATCTTCAGACACTCTCACGTTTTGCGCTAAGAATTCACCTTTAAACAACTTAATATTTTCTAATACTTCGGTATCTTGATAAGTAAATTCCCAATGACCTGTCATCACATCAACGCCGAGTATATTACACGCTTCAACCATGTCTTTGCCGCGAGTCCAATAGGAAGTTCCAGAACCTTGCCAGGTATCACCGCCATCGAGTAGTAAGGTTTTATCAGCACCATACTCGCCACGTAATTTATCGACTAAGGTTTTTAGATGGGCAAAACCGCCGACCTTACCAAATTTATGAGCGGCGTTTTCAAAATCTAAAAAAGTTAAAGCGTGAGCGGTTGGGCCTGATTCACTTATTTCAAAAGATTTTAACAGTTGTTTGCCGACTAAATGAGGGGCTTTACCTTTCGCGCCATAAAAACCTAAATTGACATTCGGCTCACGAAAATAAATAGGATTCAGTTGGGCGTGACAATCGGTCATATGCAATAAACGCACATCACCCCAAGCAGGTAAGTCATACATTTTATCAAGTGAACGACCCGAAATTGCGCACCCGGGAAGTAATCCAGCAACACCAGCCATTGCCATTAATCGACTGAATTCTCGGCGACTCATGTTCATAAATAAAATACCTGTAATGTTATTAACTTGAAGAGGGGATTAGTTTACTAAGACAGATATAAAATATCGTTGCAATAAACTATTAAATAAAGATCAAGTAAGAAGTCTTGGCCTCTATTTGTTTTTTAGAGTCTGGAACCCAGAACCTATCTGGGTTCTGAATCCTGCCAATGAGCTGCGGAAAACGCTGCTTGCTTTAAACCATTTTCAGCTTGTTTAATAGCAGCGTTGGCCAATTTTTCAGCGAGTTCATTATTGCCATCTTCAGCGGCTTGTTTTGCCTCCGCAATCAATATTGAAGTGGTTGACCATTCAAAACCAACTTCCGCTGCTTTTAATCGGGCGACTTCTGCTTTTTCAATCAATGGCTCTGCCGCTCCAGCGACACAGATACTCGCGCTAAACATACTGACAATGATTAAACAGTATTTTAATGATTTCATAAATTCAACTTCCTATTTTCGTGAGCTAGGGCCGTTAACCACAAGGCCGTTACTCATTAGAGTCTGATAATACTCCAGGTTTCTATAAGCTTCGCTTTGGTAGGCTAAAGGCTCTGCTCGTACATTTTTATTACACTCGCGATAACGATGACCGATGCTGCCTAACTCGCCCCAGGCAGAACGATAAACCGGCATACCTGTTGGATGACCTATTGCAGGGCTTAATCGATCGGCTCTTAAGTTAGATCCGGCAATCTTTAAATGGCAATCAGCACAAGAAAAATTAAGCTGACCGCGTTTAGAATAAAAAAATTGTTTACCATTCATATAAGCTTTGTAGGCAGCTTTATTTGGCACTTTTATGTCAAATTTCTGGTCCCGTGAGGAGTTTGCCATATAAGCCGAAATAGCGACCAGTTCGCCCTGGCCGTAACTCAATGGCGTTTCACCATTAGTTTTTCTGCATTGGTTAATAGCTAATTCCAGAGTGATAACCTGATTGCTGTCGTTATCAAAGTAGGGATAATTTTGTCTGATGGCCTGGCCTTTATTGTCAAAACAATCGGCGTAGCTCTTACCATTAGCAAAGGCGATTTCAAAAAACTCCTGCCCTTCGTCAATTGACAATTCATAAGGAGGAAACTCTTCAATTTCTAACCATTGCTCGCGGGTTGCTTCATCAATGGCATAAATACCATCTTTAAAATTATCTAGCTCAACACCTGGAAATTTATTTGAGTAAAACGAACGAAAACGCTTAATATCCTGATCCACTTTTCCCTGATAGTTCACAGGTTTTGCCGCGACTGCTGGTTTGGCTTTTTCGGTGTTTCTTGTCTTTTCGGTGCTAGTGGGAGGGCTATTATCTGAACAGGCAGTTAAAAAAACAAAGCCTACTAGCATCGAAGTTAAAGTAATTATTTTTCTCATTAAATCTTTCTCCTTTGAGTTTTTGCACAAACCGGATAACTACTTGATTTTTACCTCTGCATTACCGGTCATACCTTTGCTATCTAGTACTGTTACCTTGAATGTTTCGTCTTTAGTTCCTTTAAATGAAAACGCGATAAATGGGTCTTTAGATACGCCGGTTCCAATTTCAGCTTGAAGAACCACCTCGCCCTTATATTCAACGCTAACTTCTTTTAAATGATGAGTAGGGATTAGTTTTCCATCTTTATCTTTTCTCATACCCGATTCCATCGGGTGTTTGATAAGCATTTTTGCTTTTACAATGCCGCTTTTCTCTTTTGCTTTAACTTTGACTTTAATTGCTGCCATGATTTTAAACTCCGAACATAAAGGGGTATCCCTTTAAAAAATAATATGAATAAAATGTACCTTATCGGCGGTTAACCGCCGCAACCGCCAATGGTCACCTTAACTTGTTGTGTCGCTCGGTGTAATTTTCCATCCGCTTCGATAAGCGCAGTTACTTCTGAAGTTTTTCCCATTCGAATTCTAATTTGTATATCGGCTAAACTACTCGGCCCAATATGAAGTGTTGTAACAAGCGGTGACGGATTGTCTTTTACAAACAAACTAATGCTCTTAACATTTGCCAAATCGGTTTTCACCTTAATTGGCACAACTGCGCCATTTTCTGCAATTGCAGGCGCTTTTAATTTAACTTCGCTACTGTCGACTATTGGTAAATCGCCATACTTTGCTTTGACAGCTGCATCCAGGCTGGTTGCAGTAAAGGCTTTTTCGCTCCACTTTGCCCAGGCCAGCTGTGGCAAGCTAGTGACTAGAGCCAGATATCCAGCAGTTTTTCCCAGATTAATAAAAAATTTTCTTCTCGAAACGGTCATATGTTATTACCTTTAATGCTAATTCAGATTAACTCTTATTTCAGGTTAACTCTTATGTCAGGTTAATCTTGGTTAAAATTGATTTTAATAGAAAGAAATTGACTACTGGTTGTTCGCTATAAGGTGTATAACCAATCAACCACTAACTCAACTTCCTGTTCAGTTAAAATTCCATGGGCGCCAAAAGGCGGCATAAACGTATTTTTGTTATTGGTTCGGGCATCCGTTATTTGAGCAACAAGTTTTTCCCGCTCAGGAAATCGTTGCTTCATTGCTATTAAGCCTGGGCCGGTATTTCCCATCAGAGTACCGCCCTCTATATAGTGACAGGCCAGGCAGTTACCTTTTCTTCGATTAAAGGCAATGTTCTTTCCTTTTTCTAGCTCGGCATTTTGGACTGTCTGTTTGTTCCTGGCTTGTTCATCTTGAGCTTGTTCGGCTAAAACTGACGCACTCATTAAACAAACATAAGTTGTAATCGCTGCTAGTACTTGTAAGTTTTTTTTCATTATGCTCCCCGTAGGTTTATTTGTAATCATCCAGATAACAAATGGATTTTTGTATTGAGTTAGAGGGATTTATTCCCTCTAAATCATTTTTACTCAAGTGTAGTCAACATATAATCGACAGCTGATTTAACCGCATCATCAGAAAGGTCGCTCCGGCCACCTTTGGCGGGCATACCATTCAACCCATTTAAAGCATTGTTATAAATTGCTTGTGTACCTTGTTTTAGCCGTTCAGTCCAATCTTCTTTGTTGCCGAGCTTTGGCGCATTAGCAATACCAGCAGCGTGACACACTTTACAAACACTTTCATAAGTTTCTTTGGCCTGTTGCTCGCTACTTGCAACTGTTGTTTCTGTAGAAGCTTCGACCTTATCATTTGTTTTTTTGCCTAACGAGTATTCAGGACCAAGAACCACTTTTATACTAGCAGGATCTTTACAATCTTGCATGCATCGCTGGTTATTGGTATCTGGTCGATCATCCACATAAAAACCATCTTTATTAGGCATCTCAATAGTTGCAAAGTTTTCTTTTGTTAACACAAATTCATCATCAACAATTTCGTTTAAACTAAGAACATAAGCGGTGATAGCATAAACCTCATCGGGCTCTAGAGATTGTGGAGCCGGAAAAGGCATCGCTCGGTTGATGTAATCCCACAAGGTGCTTGCGTAAGGCCAAAAGCTGCCGACTGTTTTTTCAGGTCGCGCTTCTTCGAGTGAACCTTGACCGCCCGCCAGTTTCGGCCATTGTTCTTCACCTTCACCAAAAGAGCCATGACACATCGAGCATTTTTCTTCATACAATGCTTCACCATCTTCAACCGACCCCACTCCTTCTGGTAACCCTAAACCGTCAGGACGAATTTCGATATCCCAACCTGCTATTACTTCAGCGCTAACTGAGTGACCAATTGGATAATGAGAGGGTAAACCGGTTTGAACGGTTGCACCAGATTCAATCACTTTAATTGCCGTTTTTTCTGTATCTGCGGGCTGCTCAGTATTGGACTGGTTGCAGCCGACTAACAATGCCGCAAGGCAAACAAAAACAAGTTTTATAGAGTTCATTTTTTTATTATCACTCATTTGGCAGCAGGGGTTGGTGGCCAAGAAATTAAGAGAGTTGCGCATTTTGAACACTCCCATTGCTGTGTACTTTCCAAGTATGGATAGCATTTCGGTGATAAATCGAGTTACCACCTCGCTCTGCACGTAACTGTTTAAATGTCGGTTGCACATAGCCAGTTTCATCCCAGGCTCTACTTTGAAGCAGTAGTGGTTCGCCTTGCCAGTTGTACATATAGCTGAAACGAGTGAGACATTTTGAAATAATCATTCCCTTTAAGGGGGCTGGCCGCCAACTAACGCCGCCGTCGAGTGAAATATCAACGCCTTTTATTTTACCTTTACCCGACCAGGCGATCCCTTCAATTTCATACCAGCCTTTGACTTTTAAAGGTACTTCCGGGCTAGGTGAGGTAATCACCGAATTACATTCCTGCACAAACGAGAATTTTCTCGCTCTGCCGTCGGGCATCAAATCGGTATATTTGGAGGTTTCTTCTCTTTGGTACCAGGGCTTATCACCAATTTCTAAGCGTCTTAGCCATTTGATACAAGTATTGCCTTCCCAGCCGGGGTTCATTAATCGAATTGGGTAACCTTGTTCTTTTCTTAGTGCTTCACCATTTTGTGCGTAAACAATGATGGCATCATCAAGGGCTTTTTCCATTGGGATACTTCGGGTCATTCCAGAACCATCAGCGCCTTCCGCCAGGATCCATTTACCTTCTGGTTTAACGCCTACTGCGTCGAGCAAGGTTGACAATCGCACTCCAGTCCACTCACAACACGACAGCATGCCATGGGTAAATTGCAGGCCTTCCATTTGCGGCGCTTTCCACTCCATGCCTCCGTTGGCAGGGCATTCGAGGAATTTGATTTCTGATACACTTGGGAAGCGCTTCAGCTCATCCATAGTAAAAATAAGTGGGCGCTCAACCAGACCATGAATGATTAATCGGTGCTCGTCAGGATTAATATCCGGCAAACCGCCGTGATAACGCTCAAAAGCAAGCCCATTAGGGGTGATAATACCTTTTAATTTGTGCAAAGGGGTCATACTAATAGAAGATATACGGTCTGGGGTCAGCCAGCCCACGGTTCGTCTGATGGTGTCTTTTTCATAATCAGAGGGGAGTCCGTAGGGGTTTGTCAATACACCATCACCTAATTTGCGAGACCAACTCGGAACCGCCGGTGGTAAATTAGAGCTAGCAATAACACTGCCGGTCTGCGCAACAACCGCACCAGCTCCGACCATGACCATCGCGTTCTTGAGAAATTTTCTTCGTTCCACCAACCCTAAATTATCGCTTTCCTGCTGCAATGTTTTAAGTAACCTTTGTTCTTCTTTTTGACTAAAGCCGTCCATCAAATCGCCTCTTTTTTTTAATGAGTTACAAGGTATGTGAATATATTAGTATGAAAAATGAAATATATCTAATGGACTTGACCTAAATCAGTACCTTAGTTTTATATTAGCATCTCATTATATTAGGGAAATATAACATAAAGAAAACTGAGATTTCAAGGAATTAGCTCGGATACTTGGAAATGGGCATTTTTTGGCAGAGAAAAACCTGTTTAAAATTCGAGAGTTTCGTTGATTACATTGACTAGAAATTGCTGGACTGCCATGTATTCTGGTAACCCTGATGGTGGTTTCCTGATAGTTAAATGAATAAGATTGGGGCTTTTCGTGAGCGAGTATATGGCGATGGGGTAGGGACAAAGAACCAGACTGTGTGGATCGGCCTGCACCATTTTGTGAGATATCTCAGCTTTACAAAACAGAATTATTTCTGCTTTATGATAGACCTTTCCTTCTATTTCCAGCGTTATTGCAGTCCGATTCAGCATATTACTGGAATGAGCGATATAACTGACCACTGCGCCCTGACTTTCGATAGCCATGACTAAATCATCTCTAACTTCGTCAAAATCACCTTCGATGGAATAGGTCCAGGAAGCCTGATTTATTAAAGGCTGACTCGGCTTGTCGATGGCGCAGGCACTAAGTGTTAAGCTCAGGACGATAATACGTACCGTCGCCCAAGTTAAAAACAATCTCATGGTAATAGCTTCCG